>DASUTC010000366.1 GCA_036374795.1 Herpetosiphonaceae bacterium | reverse complement strand
TGCCGTCTCCCTTTCGCATGCATCTTATTTTTAGCCAACGTGCGGGCGAAGTCGGTACGGGACCGTACATTGCCGGGGCGGCGCGTGTTGCCGCCGCACGACATCAGGGAATCTTCTGAGCTTGCAGCCGGTCCGCTTCCTTCCTGAACACGGAGTAGCACTCGCAAGCGCGCGCTTCCAGTCGCGCGCGGTCCGGCACCTTGATCTGACCGCGCGAGTAATCGATCACGCCTGCCGCCTGCAGCTTGCGGGCAGCCTCGGTAACGCCCGAGCGGCGCACGCCCAGCATGTTGCTGATGAGCTCCTGCGTCATGCTGACGGTGTCGGAAGGCACCCGGTCGAGGCTCAGCAGGAGCCAGCGGCATAGCTGCTGCTCCAACGTGTGGTGCCGGTTGCACACCGCGGTTTGCACCATCTGCGTGATCAGCGCCTGGATATAGCGCAGCAGCACCCGACTCAAGCGGCCGCCTTTGCGAAACTCCGCAAGGACGACGCTGGAGCGGACCCGATAGGCGTATCCCGCAATCTGCACCAGCGCCTCGCTGGGCGTCGTCTGCCCGCCGAGCAGAAGCGCGATGCCCACGCAGCCGTCGTTGCCGACGACCGCGAGCTCCGTAGTGCGGCCATCCTCCAGGACGTAGAGCAACGACACGACACCCGAGATCGGGAAATACACGTCGTCCATCTTTGTCCCGGGCTCGTACAGGCACGGTGCCGAGCGCCAACCCCGTGAGGGTCATGTGCGGCAACAATGGCTGAAGATCCGCCGTTGTGAGCGCGGCAAGAAGATGGTTCTGGCTCGGTGAAGGAGCGCTGAAAGCCGCGGCGCCGCCTGCTGGCGGGCCTTGCGTACTATGCTGGTCAGCGAACACGATTCCACCCTATACAGTTCCCCCAGCGGCGATTTGATCTGACGCAAAGACCGCTCACGGCGAAAGGGGTTTCCATTTCCAGGGGCGGTTCGCTTAATCTCCGGTCATGTTTCCGCTCAATGCGTGGTACGCAGTCGCCTGGAGTCATGAGGTCAGCGCGCGCGGCCCGCTGGCACGCACGCTCTGCGGGCAGAAGCTGGCCCTGTGGCGCAAGCCGGACGGCTCGGCTGCCGCGGTGCGCGACGCTTGCTGGCACCGCGGCCTGCCGCTGTCGATGGGACACGTCGACGGCGACAACATCGTCTGCCGCTACCACGGCCTTGCTTTCGACTCCGGCGGGCGCTGCACCCGGATGCCATCGCAGGACCGGATCAGCCCGTCTGCCTGCGTGCGGGCGTATCCGACGCTCGAGCGGCACCGGCTCACTTGGGTGTGGCCCGGCGACGCGGCGCGGGCGGATCCGGCGCTGGTGCCCGACCTGCACTGGAACACCGATCCGGCGTGGGAGGGCGACGGCGCAACTCTCTTCGCCCGCTGCGACTACCGGCTGATCATCGACAACCTCATGGATCTCACGCACGAGACGTTCGTGCATTCGACCAGCATCGGCCACCGCGCCATCGCCGAAACCCCGGCCACCACCACCCACGACGACCACATCGTAACGGTGACGCGCTGGATGCTGGACATCGACGCGCCGCCGTTCTGGCGCGCGCTGCTCGGCCGGCCCGGCAACGTCGACCGCTGGCAGATCATCCGCTTCGAGGCGCCGTGCACCATCGTCCTGGACGTGGGCGTCGCCCTCGCCGGCACGGGAGCGCCCGCGGGGGATCGCTCCCAGGGGGTCAACGGCCGGGTGCTCAATACCATCACGCCGGAGACGAGCTCGACCTGCATGTATTTCTGGACGCTGCTGCGCAGCTTCCGCCTGCGGGATCAGACGCTGACGACGCAGATGCGCGACGCCAACGCGCGCATCTTCGAGGAGGACCGCGCCGTGGTCGAGGCGCAGCAGCGCACGCTGGACGAAACGCCGGACGCAATCCACAACCTCAGCATCGACGCGGGATCGGTCTGGGCGCGTCGGGCCATCGAGCGAATGGTGGCGGCGGAGCGAGGCTGAAGTCATTTTCTGACCAGCCACACGGTGAGTGCCACCAGGGCTACGCCAAGGAACATCCACGCCTCCAGGTGCTGGATATTGCCGAATACGCTCTCCGCGGCCTGGCCTGACAACCAGCCAACGCCGCCGACCACGCAGGCCCACAGCACGGCGCCGATC
>DASUTC010000365.1 GCA_036374795.1 Herpetosiphonaceae bacterium | reverse complement strand
AGACATTTATTCTATTATTGCGACGCATAAAGGTAAAAAGGTACTTCTAGACGGGGCGGGGGGTGCGGGTGACGGACAACCCCGACATCTGGCTAGAGCATTTTCCGATCAGGTTGCGTCGTATCCAGCGGCGGCGAGATAATTCTGACATTCATCGGGTGAGAAGCGTTTGAGAGCGTTGGCGATTGCTTGCCAGAGATCTGGCATGGTGCGCGCGGCAGCGGCGCGCAACAGCGCCTTCAATTTAGAGAAGGCCATCTCGATCGGGTTAAAGTCCGGACTGTAGGGCGGGAGATAGAGCAGGCTTGCTCCGGCCGCCTGAATGACCTCTCGAACGCCGTGGACCTTGTGAGCGGGCAAGTTGTCCATGATGACGGTGTCGCCCGGTTGCAACGATGGGGCGAGTAATTGTTCGACGTAGGCCAAGAAGACTTCGCCATCCATGGGACCGTCCAGGACAAGCGGTGCGATCAGGCCGCTGGAACGCAATCCAGCGGTGAATGTCGTGGTCTTCCAATGTCCGTGAGGGACAGCAGCACGACATCGCTCGCCGCGCGGCGAACGTCCGTAAAGTCGCGCCATTTTGGTATTGGCGCTGGTTTCGTCGATAAAGACGAGGCGCTCAGGGTCAAGATCGACTTGCCCTTCGAACCACTCCTCACGCGCGGCATTTATATCGCCGCGCCGTTGCTCGGCGGCGTGCGCTGTCTTTTTTTAAGTGTGATCTTTCTGCGCTGGAAGAAACGCCAGAGCGAAGCGATGCCGGCCGATATTCCACGACGTTTCAACAACTCTTGCAACTCGGCGAGCGTGATATCCGCCTTCACCGTCACCGCGTCCAAAATCAATTGTGAATGTGCTTCGATCCGCTGCGATCTGCGGTCACCGCCCGGTCGTTTAGGAACGACGTCGCCAGCTTCCTTGAGACGACTGCGCCAGCGGATCGCGCTGGCCGCACTGATACCAAAACGCTCGGCGGCCCGCCGACAGGACAAGCCATCGTCAATCGCGGCGACCACCCTTTGGCGAAGATCAACGGAAAGCGCCCTGGTCATGCATGCTGACCTCCCTCGCCAGCATCCAGCTTGAATCTGACTCGCGCCGTTTTGGGAATCCCAACCGATTCATTCCGGTCGGAAAATGCTCTAGATGGAAATATTCGGTCTCGAATTTTTATGACGGGCCATTCGATGAGCCGGGACATCAGCGCGCCGAACAGGATTGCCGCTACGACGCTCCCTCCTAC
>DASUTC010000364.1 GCA_036374795.1 Herpetosiphonaceae bacterium | reverse complement strand
TACTACCTTGAGCACTCGGCCTGGGCCTGGATGTGCCTGTGGTACCTGTGGCTGGAGCGGCTGCGCGGGCGGCGCTACGATGTGATCTATGTGCGGCAGATCGTGATCGCGGCGTGGTGGGCCGGGCTGCTGGGGCGGCTCTACGGCGCGCAGGTGATCTACGAGGCGCACGACTGGGAGACGGCGAATCCCTCACGCGCGAAGGAGCGCTGGGCCGAGGGCCTGCTGCATCTGCTCGATCGGGTGGCGCTGACACAAAGCGCGGCGGTCGTCTCGCTGACGCAGCATTTTCTGCGCGAGCTTGAGCGGATCGGCTGGCAGCCACGGCGCAGCGCGGTCATCCCCGACGCCTTCGACGCCGCTGTGTATCAGCCGCAGGAGCGGTCGGCGGCGCGATCGGCGCTGGGCCTCGATCCCGATGCCATGCTGATCGTGTACGCGGGCATGACCTTCGCGCATCGCGGCCTGGATCGGCTGGTGCAGGCGTTCGCCGACGCGCGGCTGTCCCATGCGCGGCTGGTCTTCGTCGGCGGGCGACCGCGTGAGGTTGCGGCGCTGCGCGATCAGGCCGAGTCGCTGGGCATCGCCGGGCGCGTGCTGCTGGTCGAGCCGCAGCCCCAGGCGCAGGTCGCGCGCTATCTGGCCGCCGCCGACGTACTGGCGATCCCCGACACCGTAACCGACGTGACGGCCTCGCCGCTCAAGCTCTTCGAGTACATGGCGATGGGCCGCGCGATCATCTCGGTCGATCTGCCAGCGCTGCGCGAGGTGATCGACGAGCGGGCGGCGCGCTTCATCCGGCGGGGCGATGTCGCCGATCTGTGCGCCGCGCTCACCGAGCTGGCCGCCGATCCTACGCGCCGTGACGAGATGGGCCGGGCGGCGCATCTGCAATCGGAGCAGTGGACCTACGCCCGACGTGCGGAGCGGATCGTCGCGCTGGCACGGGAGGTTATAGATCTTGCCACATAGCATCCCGGCGATTTTCGTGCTAGAGTTTGGTGACAGGAGCGCTCGTATGGCCGTACTACCATTTGATACAGCCAAGTTAGTTGGAATTTGCCGGGCGAATGATGTCGTCATGGTAGGCGTATTTGGCTCGATAGCACGGGGCGAGGCAACGCCAGAGAGCGATATTGATCTGCTTGTGCGGTTCGCAAAGCCGAAAAGCCTGCTCACACTTGTAGCTTTAGAACGAGAACTTGCTACTGCGCTCGGCAAGCCAGTTGATCTTGTCACCGAAAACGCACTCCATCCCTATCTGCGCGATCATGTCCTCCGTGATTTGCAGGTGGTGTATGATGCAAGGTGATTCCATCTATCTTCAGCATATCCTAGATGCTATCGCCAAGGTTGAACATTACCTGCAAGGTATTGATGAGACGACTTTTACTAGCCAAAGCCTTGTGCAGGATGGTGTTATCGGGCAGATCGAAATTATTGGCGAAGCGGTCAAGCGAGTATCACCAGAGCTACGTGATCGCTATGCTCGTATTCCTTGGCGTGATACTGCTGGTATGCGGGATAAGCTCATTCACCACTATTTCAAATGTTCAAGCCGTCTGGCTCACCGCAACAAACGATCTTACGATCCTCAAAGCAGAAGTGCAAACGATCCTACAGGCACTTAAGCAAGGATAAGCTTCTCACTATCTCCATTCAGCCATAAGCGTCCGAGGTCCGACCATGCAACCACCCGCCACCACGACCGAAAAGGTGCCGCTGATCACCAAGCTTGCGTTCGGCGCAGGCGATGTCGGACCGGCGATTGCCTCGTCGATCATGGGCTTCTTTCTGCTCTACTTCCTGACCGATGTCGCGCGGCTCTCGCCCGCCGTCGCGGGCACGATCCTGCTGGTCAACAAAATCTGGGACTCGCTCAACGATCCAATCGTCGGCACGCTCTCGGATCGCATCCGCACGCGCTGGGGGCGGCGACGGCCCTGGTTTTTGTTCGGCGCGATCCCGTTCGGCCTCAGCTTCTTTCTGCTCTTTCTGGTGCCGCCGTGGGACGCCGCTGGCAAATTCTGGTATTACCTGATCGTATCGCTGATGCTCGACACGGCCTTTACAGCCGTCAATGTGCCGTACACCGCGCTGACGCCTGAGCTGACCAAGGACTACGACGAGCGCACCAGCCTCAACTCGTACCGCTTCGCCTTCTCGATCTGCGGCGGCCTGATCGCTGCGGTGCTGCATCCGGTGATCGTCGGCGCGATCCGGCCAAGCGGCGGCGAGCAGGCGGGCTACGCCGTCTCCGCGCTGATCTGGGCGATCCTGGCGACGCTGCCGTTTTTCTTTGCGTTCTGGGGCACCTACGAGCGCCACACCGCCGAAGAAACTCCTGAGCTGCCGTTTTGGACCGGCCTCAAGATCACCTTCGGCAATCGTGCCTTCCGCTACGTGGCCGGCATCTATCTGCTGTCGTGGCTGGTGCTGCAAACCGTGCAGACCGTGATCATCTACTATCTGACCTACTGGCTGCGCAGGCCGGATCTCACGCCGCGGGTGATCCTATCGGTGCAGGGCAGCGCGCTGATCTGGCTCTTTATCTGGACGCGCGCGAGCCGCACGGTGGGCAAAAAAGGCGTCTACTACCGGGGCATGGTCTTCTGGATCGCCGTGCTGCTGGGGCTGTACGCGGTGCAGCCCGGCTGGCCGAGCTGGGTGCCGATCACGCTGGGGCTGCTGGCGGGCGTGGGCGTGGCGACGGCCTATCTGATCCCGTGGGCGATGCTGCCGGATGTGATCGAGCTGGACGAGCTAGAGACGGGGCAGCGGCGCGAGGGCGCGTACTACGGCTTTTTTGTGCTGCTGCAAAAGCTGGGCCTGGCGCTCAATCTTTTTCTGATCGGGCAGATTCTCGAAGTGACCGGCTATATCACGCCGCCGCCGGGCGTGACCACGCCGATCGAGCAGCCCGCAAGCACGCTCTTTGCGATCCGGCTGCTGGTGGGGCCGCTTCCGGCGCTGCTGCTGCTGGCGGGCGTGTTCCTGGTGTATCGCTTTCCGATCACCAGGGAGCAGCACGAGCACACGCTGGCTGAGCTGGCGCGGCGGCGGCAGCCGAGCGGCAGCGTGGCGGTCGCGCCGACGGGCGGCTACGCCGAGCAGCCGGGCGTCAGGCCAGCAAATTGAGCGCGCCCGGCCTGATCTCGACCTCCACCTGCTGAAGCGCCGTGCCCAGGATCTCGCCGTCCACATGCACCGGCACCGGCGTCACCGACTCGATCGTCACGTGCGCTGCGCGAGCCATGCGCACCTGCTTGAGCCGGGTGTGCGTGCCTCTGATCACCTTGGGAATGTAGCGCACGATCTCATCGAGCCGCAGCGCGTCGCAGAGGCACAGGTCGAACAGGCCGTCATCGATGCGCGCGTCGGGTGTGACCCAGAAGCCGCCGCCGTGGCAGCGCCCGTTGCCGACGGTGGTCAGCAGCATCCGCCGCTCGATCGTCTGTCCGTCGAAGCAGACGCGCATCGGCGGTGACTGATAGTGCTTCAGCGCCCGCAGCAGTGCCGCCAGATAGACCGCGAAGCCGCGCAGCCGCGTCGGACGCTGGTTCTCGACCGCAACCTGAGCATCGAAGCCACAGCCCAGCCCATTGATAAAGGCCCGTCCATTCGCCACCCCGACATCTACCGGGCGCAGCGCGCCACGGCGCAGACGCTCTGCCGCTACCAGCGGTCGATTCGACGGCAGCTCGAGCATCTTAACCAGATCGTTGCCGGTGCCGATCGGGATCAGTCCCAGCGGCAGCGACGAGCCGATCAAGCCGTTGACCACCTCGTTGATCGTGCCATCACCGCCCACGGCGACGATTGCGGTGTAGTGATCCTGATCGGCGGCAGCGGCGGCGAGGTGTTGAGCGTGCCCTGGATACTCGGTGCGCGCGAGCTTGAAGGACAGATCGGCGTTGTGCAAAGCCGTGCGGACGGACTGCTCGCGCTGCGCGGCATGGCCCTTCTGGGCATGCGGGTTGAAAATAACGTAGAGCATAGCCTGTCTTTCGCGGTGGTGAAGAAGCCGGTAGCCTCGATTGTAGCAGCATGCGCGCGATGCGACAATCGATAAAGCTCCGCCCCCGGATCGACTCCAGGGGCGTGGTCTTGATCGAGGCATTGTGCGCGGGTTTAGTGTCCAGAGCCGAAATAGCCGCGATCATCGAGGAATGCCATACTGCCGCAGGTGCCGGAGCCGAGCATGCCGTTACAACTGACGGTGTCGCTCCTGGTGCCGGAGCCAATCGTGCCGCCGCCGTCAAAATAGGCTGCGGCGTGGCTCGTCAGTGGCGCTGCTCCGAGGGAGCCGACGACGAGTGCGGCCAGTACATACCGCTTCAACATAGCGTACCTCCTGTGCGTCTGGGAATCGATCGAGGATGATGGGTACTATACGGATTTGCCGTCGATCTGTAAAGCCCGCCCCGCTTCCAGATCGGTGACGGTTGCGGATATTCGCTATTGGCGCGGCGGCGTGGTATAATCGCGGCCCGATTGGAGATGTGATTTGAGCTATCTGCTCCCACTCGGACCATTTCATGTCGCGCTCCGCACGCCGCAGCGCTTTGTGCTGCGGGCCGAGGGCGACTTCATTCAGGATATTGAGCACCGCGACGGCTACAGCGACCGCTCGACGATCGATCGTATCCGTCGCGCTGATCTTGCTCGCAGCTACCCGCTGATTAATCGCATCTGCGGCGTTCACTCCCACCATCACGCGCTGGCCTGGACCATGGCGCTTGAGTCGCTGGCTGGTCTGGACGTGCCGCCGCGCGCCCAGATGTTGCGCACCGTGGCCGCCGAGCTAGAGCGCGCCGCATCCCACCTTCAGCAAGCCGCAATCGTTTTTGAACTCGTCGGACTCTCGCAGATTCAGCGGCAGCTCGCTGCGCTGCGTGAGTGGGTGCTGGCTGCGATGCAGCGGCTTACGGGCCATCGGCTGGTGATCGATTTCGCGCGGCCCGGCGGCGTGCAGGTCGATCTGACCAACGAGGAGCGCGCAGCCATGCAGCGCCTACTCAAGCGTCCCTCCGACGTGCTCTATCGCCTGATCGACCGCACGATTCGCCGCCGGGCGTTTACCCGGCGCGTCGTCGGAGTGGGCAGCCTGCAACTGGCGGCGGCTGAAACCTTTGGTCTGGCCGGGCCTGCCGGTCGTGCCTCAGGCATCGCCCGCGACCTGCGGCTGGACCAGCCCTACGCCGCGTACGCCGATTTCAAGCCCGCGCAGGTGATGCAGACCGGCGGCGATACCTACGCGCGGGTGATGGTGCTGCTGCTTGAGGCCTACGATAGCTTGCAGCTCGTGCTGCGGATGCTCGAAGCCCTGCCTGAGGGTGAGTGGCAGGGACAGGCGCTGGAGTCGCTGCCGCCGGGAAGCGGCACCGCCGCCGTAGAGTCCCCGGCCAGCCCGCTGCGCTATGCAATCGAGAGCAACGGCACGCAACTGTCCACGATTCGCATCGAGACGAGCGGCATGCCGCATCGGCTGGTCTGGCGGGCGCTGCTGGCGGGCCAGCTTGTGGAGAACGCCGCGATCATTATCGCGTCGGTCGCCGCGTGTACGACATGTGCTGAGGATTGAGCTGTGGCCCTGTATCCGCTAAGTCCGCTGCTGGTGCTTCTGGCTGCCGCCCTGCTGGTCTGGGCGCTCAACGATCGTGTCCGCGCGTTCGTGCAGGGCATGGTTGCTCTCGGCGCGATTGTGGTGGCGCTTGGCCTGGCCGTTGGCGGCCAGATGATGCTCCCCGCGCAGGAGCCGCTGACGTTCGTCTGGAGCACGCTGAGCGGGCAGCCGCTCACGACGCGCTTTACAACAGGCGGCCTGGCCGGTTTCTTCGGGCCGATCCTGCTGCTGAGCGGCGCGGTGACAGCCGGTGGCCTGGCCTGGACGCTGGGCCGCGCGACGCGGGCATTCGGCCTGCTCTTTGCCGGTCTGCTGCTGCTGCTGCTGGGCGGCCTGCTGACGGCGTATAGCGCGCCGACCTTTGGCGCCTTGATCGGGCTGGGCGTGGCCTGGCTCGGCGGCACGATCATGCAGCAGGTGACGATGGCGCATAATCGTGAGGCGACCTTTGCCGGTCTGCCGCTGCTGCTGGGAGCGCTGGTGCTCTTTATCTTGAGCCTGACGCCGCAGTTGTTGGGCGCGTCGATCAGCGCGCCCGTGTGGCTGCTGGCCTGCGCCGCGCTGATCGGCCTTGCGCCGCGCTGGGCGATCGCGCCCACCGCGCCGCTGCTGGTGCGCGCTCCGGTTTCGGCGCTGGGCTTGCCGCTGCTCGGTGGCTACCTGCTGGTCAGCTACGCGACGACTACGGCGGGTGCGTGGTCGCTGGAAGCGGGCTTTAGCCTGCTGCTGCTCGGCGTGGCCGGTCTGATCGTGGGAGCCGTCAGCGCGCTGACGGCCCGACGCATCGGCGATGCTTTCAACTGGCAGGTGGTCGCGCAGCTCTCGCTGCTGGCGATCTGCTTTGGCACGCGCCAGCCAGCGGCAGGGCCGATCGCCGCCGGGCTGCTGGCGCATACGGCGGTCGTGGCGACGAGCATCGCGCTGGCGATCGGGCAGTTCGAGCGAGTGACGCGCACCGATCACTTTGCCGCGCTGCCGCCGCTGCCGCGTCCGCTGCGGCGCGCCGGGATTGCGTACGGCCTGGCGGCTGCCTCCGCCGCTGGCCTGCCGCCGCTGCTGGGCTATGCGCTGCGCCGAGTCGTGCTGCTGCTGGCGGTGCCGCCCTGGCTTCCGGCGGTGCTGCTGGGCGCTTCCGCGCTGCTGGCGCTGAGCTTCCTGCCGACGCTGGTCGCGTTCTTTCGGCGGCCCGCCTTCCGCTCGCCGATCGCGGCGGTCGATCAGGCGGGCGGCGGCTGGCCCCTGGCGTTGATGTGCGGCCTGCTGCTCGGCGGGCTGGTCCCCGATGCGATCTGGCAGTGGATGCTGGGCGATCCAAGCGTGGCGCAGCCGCAACTGCCGCCGTCCGAGTCGCTGGCGACGACCGGGCTGCTGGCCGTGCTGGTGCTTGGCCTGTTCGGCGTGATCAACCGCGCGCTGCGCTATCCGCGTCCCATACCGCACTTTACCGGCGGCGAGCCGCTGGACGAGGAGCCGGGCTGGACGCTGCCTTTTGCGGCGCTGCGCACGAGCCTGTGGCCGCTGGTCGTGCCTGATCAGCCTCCGGGCCGCACGTTTGGCATCTGGCTGCGCGAGCAGCGCGACCGCCTGACGCCGCCGTTGCACGCGCTGGAGCGCCAGTATTATCTAGCGATCGTCGTGGTGAGCCTGATCAGCGTCTTGTTGTTGGCGACATAAGGTTATGACTGTAGCATCTGCTCTCTTGATTGTTTTTCTGCTGCTGGTCGGTCTGCTGGTGGTGATCGAGGAGTGGCGCGTTTCGATCCCGACGCTGCTGGCTGCCGAGCTGTGCCGGATCGCGCTGATGTACCAGGCGGCGCTCTTCGCCGCGACGACGGGCCGCGCGCTGCTGCTGGCGGTCGAGATCGTCACTGCGGCGAGCGTGGCGCTGATTCTGTTTGTGACGGCGCTGAATTTTACCCGCGAGTACAACACCGAGCAGCTCGACGAGTTTGCGCTGATGGAGCTGCGGCGATCGGCGCGCCGATCGCGTCAGCAGCGGGCGCAGATGACCGGACGCTGGAGCGGCTATGTCGTGCCGATCGGCGCGGTGCTGCTGGCGGGCATCGCGACCTGGCTGCTGGGCCAGGCGTATCCGGTCGCGCGCGATCGGTCGCTCGACGCGGCCTGGACCTTTAGCCTGCTGTGCGGCCTGCTGGTGCTGATCACCGCCAACGACGCGCTCAAGCTGGGCTTAGGCTTGCTGCTGGCGATGAGCAGCGCCAAGCTGCTGTATTTTGGCGTGGCGGCGCGGCTCAATGTGCTGCACATCGGGCTGCTTGAGCTGCTGAGCCTGATGTTTGCGCTGATCGTGGCCTATCTGAGCGGGCTGCTGTACGGGCGCTTACACACGCTCGATCTGGGCAGCCTGTTCGAGCGGCGCTGATCGAACGTGAGTGCTCACTCACGCCCGTTTTGATCGAGAATGTAGATTTCGATGACATACTTGCTTTTGATGTTGTTTCCATTAGCAATCGCGGGCGGCAGCTTCGTGCTCCGCCGCCAGAGCCAGCTGGTCGGCTGGGCTGGCGCGGCGACGGTTGCGGCAGAGCTGTGGCTGGCGCTGAGCGCGCCGATCGATCAGCCCGCGCAACTGCTGGGAGTCAGCATCAACTATAACGAGCTGGGCCAGCTTTTTCTGGCGACATTCTGCCTGAGCGCGCTGATCACGATGCTGGCGGCGACGTTCGTGGCCCACGGCGAGCATTTCGTGGCGATGCTGCTGCTGATCCTCAGCCTGGGGGCGGCAATTCTGATCATTCAGGAGCCGCTCCTGGTGGCGGCGCTGCTGCTGCTGGCGAGTCTGATCGGCGGCGTGCAACTGATCGATCAGCCGCTGCATAGCCCGACGCTGCTCAGACCCCAGACGCTCGGCATGGCGGTCAAGTACACGCTGCTGGTGGCGCTGGGCGGCCTGCTGCTGCTGATCGGCTTTATCCTGGCGACGGCCTACACGCAGCAGCTTGCGACGACCGGCCCGACGCTGACGCGCGCGATTTTTGGCGTGCTGGTAGCAGGCTTTTGTATCCGCCTGGGTCTGATCCCGTTCCATCTGTGGCTGCCGGATATGCTGGATGAAGCGCCGCCCACGACGATGTTCGTGCATGTCGGGCTGCTGACGATCTTTGCGCTGCCGGTGCTGCTGGTGGCGCTGCAAACGCAGCCGCAGCTTATCGTCGGCAACACCGGGGGGCAGCGGCTGCTGCTGGGGCTGGGCGGTCTGTCGGCGCTTTTCGGCAGCGCGCTGGCGCTGGGCGCGGCTCGCGTGCGGCGGGTGATCGCCTTTCTGACGATCGCGAATGCCGGGCTGCTGACGATCGGGCTGGGCATGACGACGACGCTCGGCGTGAGCGCGGCGCTGATCGGCGCGCTGAATCATGTGCTTGCGGTGGCGCTGCTGACGCTTGGCCTCGCGCTGCTGGAGCAGCCGGTGCCTGGCCGTCGCGAGCAGGCCGGGGCGCTGCGCGAGCGTCCGCTGGCGGCGGTGGCGTTTTTGCTCGGCGTGCTGCTGCTGCTGGGCGTGCCGCCGTTCAGCGGGTTCTTGCCCAAGCTGCTCCTGATCGCCGCGAGCCAGGAGCGGGGCTGGCCGCTTGCGCTGATCGTCGCGATCAGCCTGGTGCTGAGCGGCGCTGCCGGGGCAAAGCTCCTCCGCCGCGTGCTGCTCCAGCCCCGCGATCTACCGACGACGCGCAGCCTGCTCTCGGACGACATCGAGCGCCTGACGACGGTGGGAGTGCCGTACGCGCCGCGCGCGCTGCTGGCGCTGATCCTGGCGCTGCTGCTCGGCAGTGTGGTCGTGGGCCTGTGGCCGCAGCCTATCGTCGCGCGGCTGGATGCGACGGTGCGCGCGCTTGCGTTTCTGAGCCAGTAGGGGGCGAACGATGGCACGAGCTGTACGAGTCTTTCATCTTTGCGCGGCGGACTGTGGCGCGTGTGCCGCAGAGGTCTGGGCGGCGGTCGAGGGATCGTCCGATCTGGCGTGGGCCGCAACCCCCCAGGCGGCGGATGTGGTCGCGCTAACGGGCAGTATTCCGCCTGCCACGCGCAACGCGCTGCTGGCGATCTATACCTCACAGATCAAAGGCCGCCTGCCGCTGGTCGCGGTCGGGCGCTGCGCGATCGACGGGCATCCCTTCGGCAAGGGCGGCATCGCGGCGCTGCCCGATATCGAGGCGCGGCGCAAGGTCGACGGCTGTCCGCCGCTGGTCGATGGCGTGGTCGAGGCGCTGATCGAGTCGGCGCGGCAGCCGCGCCTGGTGGAGTCGTAGCGCGATGGAGACGCTTTTTCAACTGCTGGTCTATCCCGGCCTGCTCTGGGTCAGCTTTGTAGCCCTGGTGCTGATCGCCGCGCTTGGTCGCTCGGCGCGCGGCAGCCAGGCGATCCGCAAGACCTGGCTGGCGCTGCGTGGCGTCGGGCCGCTGCCCTACGCGCTCTCGATCGTGCTCAGCTTCATCGCGCTGGGGCTGCTGCCGTGGCCTGCCAGCCCGTTCGCGCCGCTGCCGAATCAAGATCTCTGGCGGCTGTGGGCGTTTACCGAGGCGAGCTTTCTGGTGGCGCTGCTGCCGGGATTGATGTCGTCGCTACCGGCGGCAAGCCGCGCTGCCGTGCGTGAGGCACAGATCGGCGTTAGCGGTCGCGTGGCGCTGTGGGTGGCGGTGCTGGTGGGGCTGAACTGGCAGGGCCGCGATCTGCTCGACCTGGGGCCGCTGCTGCTGGGGGCGCTGGCCGCGCTGCTGGCGCTGCCTCCGGCGGCTGGCTGGCAGCCGTTCAACGGCGAGAGCGGCCTGGGCCTGGGCGATGCCGACTCGCATCTGCTGCCGGAGGACATCGGCGTCGCGCGCTGGGCGCAGAATCTACGCGGCGTGCTGCTGATCGCGCTGGTGGCGACGACGTTTGTGAGCGCGCCGCAGTTGATCTGGTGGCAGCAGCTTGGCCTCAAGCTATGGCTGGCGCTGGCGGTCGCGCTGATCGGGCGTGGCCTGCGCGGTGGGGCGGTGCATCGGACGCTCAACGTGGCGCTGCGGTTCTGCTGGCTGATTGTGCTGCCGCTGGCGGCGATTGCGCTCTCTGGGCGGATCTGGCTGGGGAGCTAGGCTGCGTCAACGGTATGACTCTGGCGTGTATTCTGCGCTTAGCGCCTGAACATATCTCTTGCTCGACAGAGAAAGCCGGGCAGCACGTTCGACATCAGCGCATCGTGCCGCGTAACCGTTACCCGAAGCTCAAGCACTGTATCGTCCAGTTGATATACCCCAATGATCTGTTGCTCTGGATCGACGATCCAGTACTCATCGACGCCGAAGCGACCGTAAATCTGCCGTTTCGTCACGCGATCCCGGCGCGCGTTGTCCTCGCCCGGCGATAGAATCTCAATCACCAGCTCCGGCCCGCCGATAAAACGATCGTCGACGACAATCTCCGCCTGTCGCGCGTGACTCACGAAGACCAGATCGGGGATCACGCTGCTAAACTGATCGAACATGACGCCGGCTGTTGCAAACACCTCGCCGATCGGGTGCTGCTCAAGATAGGCGCGGATCAAGGCAAAGATGTTGCCCGAAACACGCTGATGCGTGAGGCGCGGCGCGCGCGACACGACAAGCTCTCCTTCCAATAGCTCATAGCGATTGCCGTCATCCGGCATCAGCTCTAGATCGGCCACCGTCAGCAGAGGACGGATGTGTGTTGCCATGCCTGCCTCCTCGCGGTGTTTCAATCGGCTGTGGCAGCTCTCCACTACATGAGTGTAGCAGGCAGGAGACGCGCCGCGCAACGGCCTTTTCGCTCGTTTTCCGCCTCGGATCGCCAATGCGAGCCTTTCCAAAAAGCAGCAGGAGCGCCAATGTCTGACGCTCCCGCTCGCTGATCTGATATGTGGCTGCTGACTAGCCGCGCAGCACGAGCACGCCCAGGAAGGTTAGCAGTTGGAAGAACACGGGCATTGCGCTGCCGCCGACCAGCGCCAGGCCACGCCAGTTGTAGAGCGCCTCCCACAGCCCTGCCGTCAAGATCCCGGACCAGATGATGCCGCCGAACCAGGCCAGCAGCGCCAGATTCGGAAAGCCCATGAACGTCAGCAGGATCGCCAGCACCAGCGGCAGCAGACGCGGCAGTTGCGCCGTCGGGTACATGTACAGCCCTTGATAGCCTTTATTGCCGATGCCGACGATCTGGTCGAGCGACGAGGCCAGCAGCGCGGCCAGCGGCCACTCGGCCATGCCCCAGAGCACCGCGATGATCAGCATCATCGGCACCTGCGCCGAGATCAGCAGGCCCTTGTACATCATCCAGTAGGTCAGCAGCAGCACGACAGGACCCACCGCGCACCAGAGCATGCGAATACCGGCGCGCACCACCGCCGATGTTTCGAGCGACTGTGGCGCATCCTCGTCGTCCTGGTACTGCATCACCAGCCGATCGAGCGCGTCTGCGGGACGCACCGCCATCATCAGCAGCCAGCCGGGCGCGTCGTCGCGGAGCTTGAGCGGCTGATCGGGCTGCTGGCGACGGGTCAGCTCCAGCGCCATCCGCTGCATCAGCGGCTCGAACGGCTGAATAGCGGGCCAGATCAGCGCGCCGCGCCCAACGCTGCCATCGTAGAGCCACGGCCCCATGCGGAAATACCACGGCAGCGCGGTATCATCGCCCTCGATCAGCACGACATGCTGGCCGTCGCGCACATCCGTCGCTTTGACCACGCGCACCTGCTCCCAGGTAAGCCGATGGGAGCGTCCCAGCGCCGTCAAAATAATCCCCGTGCCGTCGACCGTCACCGCCGGGAAGAGATGGCGGATCAGCAGCAGCGCGCCGGCGACCAGCGCCAGCCCGATATGCGCGCCGACCAGCAGGCCCCAGTCCGAGACGAGCGGCTCAATCTCGCGTCCGCTGAAGAGCGCGCTCTGTTGCAGCGATGGAAACTTGAAGATCAAAAACGTGATCCAGGCGTCCAGGTAGCGCCAGAGCGCAAAGCCCACGATCAGCGCGGTGACGATATTCAGAACCCGCTGCATTTGCCGGGGATAGTCCGCTCTCACGATCTCGCCCTGCGGCACCGTCGCGGCGCGCGGCTGTCCCGCCTGAGAGAGCGCGCTGCCCGCGCCGGGCATGGTCAGCGTGGCACCACCGACGGACGCTCCCGCCGCGATCGGCTGGAACATCGGCGCGTCGGAGGTGGGCGCTGCGCGGCGGAAGAAGCTCGTGGGGCTGACCAGCAGGCCAAACAGCAGCGAGCGCTGGCCCTCTTCCATCTCGATATCAAGCTTCTCACCGAGCTTACGCCGCCGCGTGATCTCTTCCATCATCTCGCGGAGCAGGCCATCGCCGTCCTGAATGCTGGAGGTGATCAAGAAGCCGCGCTTGAAGCCAAAGCGATACACAAAGCTGTAGATCCGGTGCCAGGGCGTGAGCTGCTTATCGTCGGTCTGCACCAGCACGACAAACCGCTTGCCGTCGGGGTTATCGGTGACACGCAGCGCGCGCATCCCCTCCCAGCTAATGGGCACCCAGTCGTTGCCAAACCAGACCAGCAGGCCGCGCACGCTGCAACGCACCGTGGGAAACGCATTGCGCAGCAGCAGCGTCACAAAAAGCAGCGCCAGCAGCCAGATCAGCGCCGAGAGCAGGGCGCTCAGCGTCGGCTGCTGCGGCCCGGTGCGCTCCATCCACGCCACAAGCTGGCCCAGCTGGGGGGCTTTCTTGAGAATCGACGGCTCGATCGGCCAGCGCTCTGTCAGCAGCAACAGCGCGGTGCGGACGACATTCAGCGCTCCCCAGGCAATAGCCAGGCCACACAGCAATTCGAGCGGCCAGGTGATGCGGCGGGGATAGCGATAAACGTGTTCGATCAGCATGATGGACTCCGTTGTTATTGGTGCGATGGCCTTGACGTTGTGCGGATAACGGAGCCACGGCCTACACCTCATGCCAATCTGCCGGGTGCGGGTGCTTACTCGTCGGTCCAGGGCACAATGTCGATTCCATCCGCGCCAACTGAGAGCTGTTGAATGCGTAGCTCGGCTGCGTCAAGCAGTTGTTGGCAGCGTGTCGAGAGCGCTACACCTTCCTCGTAAAGCGCCAGCGCTTCGGCCAGCGGTAGCTCGCCTGTCTCAAGCCGCTCCACCACCTGCTGCAAGCGCTCGATAAGCGCCTCGTAGCTGGGTGTTGCGTCTCCGGCTGGAGATGTTTTTCGTGGCACAGATACTCCTTGAATCTTTAGCGACCGACGCCACAACGTCCATAGTCCATCGGTCCCTGTTCCACTTGCGGGAGAGGTTAACTGCCTCTTAACGGGTCGGCTCGATCCCACGTTCGACGCGCGCGCCAAGCATGCCGTCGCGTAGCTCAAGCAGCAGCTCGTCGCCGTCGGCAACCGTGGCCGGATTCAGCACCACCGTGCCGTCGGGCCGCCGAACAACCGCGTAGCCGCGCGCCAGCGTCGCCCGTGGGTTCAGCATGTCGAGCTGCTGGCGCAGGCCGCGCAGATGGAGCGTTTGAAAGGCCAGGCTGGTGCTTAGCGTACGCTTCAGCCGCGCGCCAAGCTGCTCCAGCCGCTGCCCGTCGCGGTCCAGCCGCGCCTGTGGCGCGAGCCGCTGCAAGCGCCGCGCGGTATGCGCCAGCGTATCACGGGCCTGCGCGACCTGCTGGCTGATACCCGCATGAAGCTGATCGGTCGTCGTCTGAAGCTCGCTGCGCAGCTCGGCGATGTTGGGCGTCGCCAGCGCCGCCGCGACCGAGGGCGTTGCCGCGCGCACATCGGCGACATAGTCGACCACCGTGGTATCCGTCTCGTGGCCCACGCCCGTAATGACCGGCACGGGGCTGGCGAAGATCGCGCGGGCGACCACCTCGTCGTTGAACGCCCACAGGTCCTCGATCGAGCCGCCGCCGCGCGCGACAATGATCAGATCGAGATCGACGCCGTAGAGGTTGTAGAGCGCCTCGACCAGGCTTTCGGGCGCGGCCTCGCCCTGCACCTGCGCGGGAGCAAGGATCACCTCGCAGAGCGGCCAGCGCTGGCGCAGCACAGTCAAAATATCACGCAGCGCCGCGCCCCTGGGCGATGTCACGACGCCGATGCGCCGTGGCAGCGCCGGGATCGGACGCTTCCGCCCGACATCGAACAGGCCCTCCGCCTCCAGCCGCTGCTTGAGCGCCTCGACCTGCGCGTGCAGAATGCCGATCCCGGCGGGACGGATCAGATCGACGTAGAGCTGGAGCCTGCCGCTGCCTGCCCAGAAGGAGACATGCCCGTGAACGAGCACCTGCTCGCCGCTGGATGGGAGTCGCGGCTGGCGTAGCGCCTGCTGTCGCCAGCAGACCGCCTGAAGCTGCGCGTCGCCCTCACGAAGCGTCCAGTAGCAGTGCCCCGACGACGCGCGGCTCCAGTTGGAAACCTCGCCTTCGACCCACACATCGCTCAGGATCGGATCAGCCTCCAGCATATGTGTGAGGTAGTCCGTGAGATCAGAAATCGACAAAATATGCATGATTGGGTGCCACGGCGGCTGCCGCGTATGAGGTGGCTTATAAACGCGCGCGAGATCTTCCGGCACGTCTGCCAGTAGCGCGCATCGCGGCAGCGGGCGACAGCATCACGTGTCGATGAGTCGCCCAGCCGATCGCCGGATCGCGCCGACAGGTGCCGTGCTTGTCGCCCGCGTGGAGCTACATCAGCTCGATCAGCATGAGCGTCTGCCCGTACTCGACGGGCTGCCCATGCTCGGCGATGATCTTCTTCACGCGACCATGCACCTCGCACTCGATCTCGTTCATGATCTTCATCGCCTCGATGATGCCCAGCACATCGCCTGGCTTGACCTCATCGCCCACCTGCACGTAGGGCGGATCTTTCGGCGCAGGCGTCATGTAGAACGTACCGACCATCGGCGCGGTGACGGTGTGGCCGGAGAATTCCTCCGGCACCGCTGCGCTCTCGTGCATCACCGTGCCGTTGGCTGCGGCAGGCATCACGACGGCAGTGGGCACCTGCTGGGCAGGGATCACGACCTGCGGCGCGAGCGTGGCCTGGGGCACCGCGCGCTTGATATGCAGTTTGGCATCGCCGCGCTCGATCAGCACCTCGGCAATATCGGTATCTTTGATCAGTGCGACCAGATCTCGCACTTCATCGGTCAAAAGGGCGTCGTTGCGATCCGCATCAGCCATGGGCAAGCTCCTCATCAGGTTAGTTAGGCCAGAAAGGATAGCGCGCGTGCGCTATCCTTCCATCTTCAGGCATTCATACCATTTAGCTGACGCGCTCGATGTATGCGCCCGTGCGGGTATCGACCCGAATGACCTCGCCGCGCTCGACGAAGAAGGGAACCTGCGTGACAGCGCCCGTCTCAAGCGTCGCGGGCTTGCCGCCGGTGGTGGTATCGCCGCGATAGTTCGGCTCGGTGTCGGTGATCGTCAGCTCGACCGCCGTGGGCAGCGACACGTCCAGCACCTCGTCGCCGTAGGTCAGCAGTTCCATCTCCAGCCCTTCCTTCATGTACTTGGCCGCGTCGCCGATGATGTCGGCGCCGACCTGGGGCTGCTCGAAGGTTTCCTGGTCCATGAAGAAGAAATCGTCGCCGTCGCGGTAGAGATACTGTACCTTTTTGTTCTCCAGACGCGCCTGCTGGAAGCGCTCACCGGCCATCACCGTCTTGACGATCGTCGCGCCGCTGCGAACGTTGCGCAGCGTCAGACGAACGTTCGCGGTGCCGCGTCCCTGCTTGTTATGCTCATGCTCCAGCACTTTGTATAGCTCACCATCCAGAATGATCGTGATGCCTTTTTTCATGCTGCCGGTATCGACCATGACTCTTCAGCTCCTTGAAAATGAGATTATAGAAATCTACTGTCGTTTTTTAGATTGCCACGACCGGATCTTTGCTCGATTGTGTCAGCACCTCGACGCCGCTCTCCGTGATCACGACGAGATCTTCGATGCGCACGCCGCCCCAGCCCGGCAGGTAGATGCCCGGCTCGACCGAGACGACCGCGCCTGCGGGCAGGATGTCCTCGCGCAGATACGAAAGACGCGGATCTTCGTGGATCGCGAGGCCAACGCCGTGGCCCAGGCTGTGCCCGAACGCCTCGCCGTAGCCTGCCGCGGCGATATAGTCTCGCGCAATCGCGTCGGCCTGAGGCCCGGTCATACCCGCGCGAATCGACGCAGCAGCGCGCTGCTGCGCTTCCAGGACGGTGTTGTAGATCGTCCAGAACTGCTCGTCTGCCTCGCCCAGGATGACGGTCCGCGTCATATCGCCGTGGTAGCCGTCCACGCGCGCGCCGAAGTCCATCACGATCGGACGCCCGACGCCAAGCTCGTCGTCGCCAGCGCGAGCATGAGGCCGCGAGCCGTTATCGCCGCCCGCGACGATGATGTCGAAGGCCAGGCCCTCCGCGCCGCGCTCGCGCATCGCTTTTTCCAGCTCCCAGGCAACCTCGCGCTCGCGCATCGTGGGGCGCAGCAGCGGGCGGATCGCGGCAAACGCCTCGTCGCCGACGGCAACCGCGCGGCGCAGCAGCTCGATCTCTACCGGATCTTTGCTCCGCCGAAGCTGCTCGACCAGCCCCTCTGTCTCGTAGAGCGTCACCTGAGCGCCCGCCGAGGCTAGCTCCTTGCGCCAGCCGTTGAACTGCGCCACGTTGACGGTTGCGGCCTCGAAGCCGAGCTTCTGGATGCCTAGCTCGTGGAGCAGCCCCGGCAGATCTTTGGTAATCGCGGCCTCGCCCGTCACCAGCCGAAACTCGAAATTGGGCGCTTCGTTCCTGGCCTGCGCCTCGTAGCGAAAGTCGCTCATCAGCAGCGCACGGTCGGCGGTGATCAGCAGCACGCCAGCCGAGCCGGTGAAACCGCTGAGGTAACGCCGATTCATTGGATTGGTAACAATCAGCGCGTCGAGCTGATGCTCTTGAAGTGCCTGACGGAGACGTTCGAGACGATGTTGCATGGGCGTCACCACATCGGTAAATAACAACACAAAACTCACCGTAGTCCTACGACGGCGGCTCTAGTATACCACAGCTTAACTAATTCGAGACGGCCTGGTTTTATGCAGGCTGCGCCGAGACAACCAGCCACTCCAGCGCCAGCAGGTAGCCGCGCCAGCCCAGCCCGCTGATCTGGCCCGTCGCGATCGGCGCGATCACCGAGTGATGCCGAAACGGCTCGCGCGCGTACACGTTCGAGAGATGCACCTCGACCGTCCGCAGCTTGACGGCGGCGATGGCGTCGCGCAGGGCGTAGCTGTAGTGCGTGAACGCGCCCGGATTGATGATCAGCCCATCGCTGTGCGGCGCTTCCTGGTGTAGCGCGTCGATCAGCACGCCCTCGTGATTGGATTGGAGCGTTTGAACCGCGACGCCAAGCTCTGTGGCGCGCTGCGTCAGCGCCGCGTCGATGTCCGCCAGCGTCATGCGGCCATAGACATCCGGCTCGCGGCTACCCAGCAGGTTGAGATTCGGCCCGTGCAGTACAAGAATACGCATGGATGCTCCTTTTGAATGCGCTCGAATGCCTGATGCGTCGCCCGTGAGCTTGGATCACGGGCACTCCACCAGCAGCAGTTGAAATGGATCGTACCGCTGGGCCACGCTGGTCGTACAGCCCTGGGTGAGATCGCCGATGAGTGGCCGGTCATCGGCCTCAAGCCGCAGCAGCCAGAAGCGCCGATGCTGGCGAATCGTTGCAACCGTCGCGGGCCGGGTGATCTTTTGCCGATCGCCGATCAAGATCGAGAGCGACCGCGAGAAGCGGTAGGTATCGCCGTCCCGCCCTGGCTTGGTATAGACGGTGGCCTGAGGCAGGTAGAAGCTCAGCACGGCGTCTACCGAATAATGCAGGCTCACAATCGCATCGTCCGGCTGCATGCGCTCGCGCAGCGCCAGTACGGCCAGCCCTTCCGGGCTTTTGGTGATGGTCCAGTAGCGCTGCAAGGCAAGCAGATTGCCCGCGATGATCACGGCGCAGATACCGAGCAGCGCCAGCCCGTGGAGCCAGGCCGGGCGGATCTGCCGCAGCCGATGGATGCCGACCGCCAGCAGGACGAAGACCGAAGGCAGCAGCACGACAAATTGCTTGGCCTCGAAGACCGGCAGCATAATCCCGAAGAGCGGCACGGCGATGCCGAAAAAGCCGATCGGCGGCAGCAGCACTTGCAGCCAGTGGTAGGCGGCAGGCGAGGAGCTCCACGATCGAACTGCGGCGGGTAGTCCCAGCAGGGCAAGGCCGCCGAAGACCAGCGGAAGCCATGTATGCGCCCAAAATACTTTGTAGCGCAGCGGCTCTCCGGCAAGCACGGCCTGGATCGTGTGCGTCAGCGTCAACGGCTGCGTGGCTCGATAATTGTCCAACTCCTGCGACAGGGGGCTGACCGCGATCAGCAAGAACGGCAGGAAGAACAGCGTCAGCAGGCCGATATGGATCAGCAGCGAGCGCCACTGGCGCAGGCTATAGGCCAGGTAGAGCACCTGGACGCTGACGATCAGCGCGAAGCTATAGTTCGACCAGAGGCCAAGAATACAGAGCGCGGTGTAGATGCCCCAGAGCGAGCGGTTGCCGTAGCGCAGGCGAAGATGTAGGAGCAGCATGGTGAGCGCTGCAAGGAAAGTGATCAGCGCGTAGGGCCGCGACTCCTGGCTGAAGAAGATGTGGGTCGGGGTGAGCACAGCCAGGAAACCGGCAATCACAGCGCTCCACACGTCGGTGAGGGTTCGTGCCAGGAGATAGATCACGGGCACCGTCGCAGCGCCCAGCACAACCGAAGGCCAGCGCCAGCCCCACTCGGAGTGAAGGGTGTCAAGGCCGGACGCCAGCCATTGAAGGATAGTATAGAGCGGCGGATGTACGTTGACCAGCGTATTGCCGATGATTCCCCCGATCCCCTGATGGCCCAGTTGATAGCCGTAGGCTTCGTCGAGCCAGATCGGATTCCACTCCAGACGATAGCTGCGAAGTCCGAGCGCTAAGAGGAACAGGACGATCAGCGGAGCATAGCGCACGCGCTGCTCAGGTAGTGTATAGCGAGTACGAAGCTGCAAGTTTGCGATCTCCTAGGTGACAGCTTCAGCCAGACCGCAACGGGCGGCATCTGAAGGTGATACGATGATCCAAAAGTGACGATATTCTGCCGAATGTCGGTAATAGTATCATAGTCGTCGTCGCCGTCCATGCCCTGAGGCCATATGCCTGCACATTAATTCTGCTTAATCTTTCCATAACGGGGATTTTGTTTTAGAATGAGATACTGAGTACGACAGCCTCGCCAAACCTCATCGTGCCGAAGTACAGAAAGAGGAAGGGATCATGTCGGAAAACGATTCGTCCAACAGCCTATGGCATCAGCTCCTGGAATCGCGCATCTCACGTCGGACCGCCCTAAAAGGCAGCGTGGCCGCTGCTGGCGCAAGCCTCCTGCCGATCAGCCTTCAGACCGCCGCAGCCGCACCAGGCGAGGCTCCCAGTCGGCCTAACCGGGGCAGCGCGGCCAACACTCGCCCGCCGTTCAGACCTATTCGCCCCAGCACCGCCGACGATCTGGTGCTGCCGCGCGGCTACCGCTACGACATCCTGCGGATCTACGGCGATATGATCGCGCAGGACCAGCCCTTTGGCTACAACGCCGACTTCACGGCGTTCATGCCGATCGACTGGCCGGAGGGCGGCCAATCCTCCACGGATGGCCTGCTGTGGGTCAACCACGAGTATGTCAATCCGCTGCTGATGTATGGTTACGCGGGCGGTCCCAAGACGCCGGAGCAGATCCGCATCGAGCGCACCGCTGTCGGCGGCTCGATCTTTCGCGTGCAGCGCCAGCGCAATGGCCGCTGGATGTTCGTCGAAGATCGGCACAATCGCCGCGTGACGGGCTACACCCGCTGTCTGCTGACGGGTCCCGCCGCTGGCTCGCCCGGCGTCTTTGGCGCGACCGAGGTCTTTGGCAGCGTGGGCAACTGCTCCGGCGGCGTGACGCCCTGGGGCACGGTGCTGACCTGCGAGGAGAACGTCGACGAGTATGGCGCTCCGGTGACGGTGCCCTTCGGCAACGGCTGGGACAGCAGCTACGTCAAAGAGCACCAGGGCTGGGTTACGGAGATCGATCCCTACGACCCGGCGCACACGCCGCTCAAGCGCACCGCGATGGGCCGCATCCGCCACGAGAACGTTGCGCTCCGCCTCAGCAAGAACAATCGCGTGGTGGCGTATATGGGCGACGACAAGGCCGACTCGTGCGTCTATAAGTTTGTGAGCGACGGCTCCTACGATCCCAAGAACCGCGAGGCCAACCTGCGCCTGCTCGAAACCGGCAAGCTCTACGTCGCCGATTTCCAGAACGGCAGGTGGCTGCTGCTCGACTACGCCACCCAAAGGGCGCTGCAAACGGCGAGGAATGCCGACGGCTCGGCGCTCTTCAGGGGACAGGCGGATGTGCTGCTGGATGCTCGCGCCGCTGCCCTGGCATTGCGCGCAACGCCCGTCGATCGGCCCGAAGACCTTGAGGTTCACCCGCTCACCGGCCATGTCTATATCGCGCTGACCAATAACTCGGCGCACGGCAACTTCCACGGCCAGATCGTGCGGCTGATGGAGGACAAGGACGATCCCGAAGGAACGTCCTTCCAGTGGGAGTTCTTCGCTGTCGGCGGCCCGCAGAGCGGCTTTTCGTCGCCCGACAACCTGGCCTTCGATCCTTACGGCAATCTGTGGATGGTCACGGATATTTCGTCCAACCGCATCGCCAAGGGCATCTACTCCTTCCAGGGCAACAACGCAATGTTTTTCTTCGCCACCGAGGGTGCCAACGCGGGCAAGGCGGTGCAGTTCGCCTCCGGCCCGAACGAGTGCGAGCTGACGGGGCCGTACTGGACGCCCGACGGCACGACGATGTTCCTCTCGATCCAGCATCCCGGCGAGGAGTCGACCGGCTTCGATAAGCTGACGAGCCACTGGCCGAATCTTAACGGCGATCCGGTACCGCGTCCCGGCGTGGTGGCGATCACCGGCTTCCCCGGCTGGCGCAGACGCTAGCGAGCGCATGTCCTGCTCGGCTGCGCTGCTGCCGGGCAGGGCCGATGGAGTTTGCCCGATGCATGAGCTTGAAGCGGCGATCGACGATTATCTGCATACGATCGTGCGATCGCAGCCCTGGATCAAGAAGCAGGAAGAAGACGCGCTGCTGGCATTCAACGACTGGCTGTACGAGCAGCCCGACATGAGCCGGTCGCTCGCGGCGATCTCGCCAGCGACGACCGCCCGCTACGCTCAGGCGGTCGGGCTGAGCGCCGCCGAGCACGAGGCGCTGGATGCTGCGCTGCATCATGTTTTTGCGTGGGCCGAGCATCAGCAGGTGGTAGCGGCGAATCCGTTCCCGTCTAGCGCCATCGCCTAGCTCAGGCCCTCGTTGATCTCCCCGGATGGATCGCCGATCCGTCCGGGTTCTTGTTGCGCTACGCCGCCGCCTTTGACACGCCGCCGACGCGCTCCTACAATGCGAAGGAGCAAGAGAGAACAAAGAACAAAGAACAAAGAACAATAAGCTGTACCTTGCCCCGCTCCTACCGGGGCGCCATGCCCTGAGGGCACCCGGCATGGAGAGGGGGCCGGGGGTGAGGGCCTCAAAACTTTGAACTTGAAACTTCGTACGAGGAGCTACCGATAACTCATGTATCCACCCGACGATCAATTTCTGATTAAAGAACTATTTGGACTCTTTTCGGTCCGCTGGTACGCGGTCTGTATCCTGGGCGGCGCGATCCTGGCGGCCTGGTTCGGCGCGCGGCGCGTGGCGGCGCGCGGCCACGATCCCGAACATGCCTGGAATCTGCTGGCGCTGGGGCTGATCACCAGCATCATCTGCGCGCGCGCCTGGTACGTCGCCTTTGAGTGGGGAATGTTTGAGGCACGGAGAGATCAGTACAGTAGCGTCTGGCGCTGGCTCGTCTTCGATGTGATGAATCCGGCCACGGGCGGCATTGCGATCCAGGGCGCGATCGTCGGCGCGGTGATCGGCGCGTTTATCTACACCCGCTGGAATGGCCTCGATTTTCTGCGCTGGATCGACTTCGGCGCGCCCTGCATGGCAATTGGGCAGGCGATCGGGCGCTGGGGCAACTTCTTCAACCAGGAGGCGTACGGTCGTCCGATGGCGACGCCGCAGCCGTGGGGCCTGCGCATCGACGAGGGGTTTCGCGTGGAAGCGTTTCCGGCCAGCGAGTATCCGGTCGAAACCACGCGCTTTCACCCGGCGTTTCTATATGAGTCGCTGTGGAACGTGTTTGTGCTGATCGCGCTGCTGGCGATCGAGCGGCGCTTCGAGCGCTGGCTGCGCAAGGGCGATCTTTTTCTGCTCTACGGCATCATCTACTCGATCGGGCGCTTCTTCGTGGAAGGGCTGCGCACCGATAGCCTGTGTCTGAGCGGCGTCGGCGGCTCGTGCGAAGGCTCGCTCCGCGCGGCGCAGGTGACGGCGCTTGTGACGATCGCGATCTTCGGCGCGATTCTGGCCGCGCGCCATCTACGACAGCCGACAACGCCGAAAACGCCGCCACCGGCGCTGGCGGACTAATCTCACAGGCGAACACAAGGAGCGTAGCAGCCCATGCTCGAAACCCGACGCACGATCATTCGCCCATACACCGAGGCCGATATTGACCGTGTCATGCCGATCTTCACCGATCCGACGACGATGGTCTTCTGGCCGCAGCCATTCACCGCCGATGCCGTCGCCGCGTGGGTCCGACGCAGTATCGAGTTGTTTGCTACGGCTGGCATCGGTCGTATGCTCGTCGAGCATCGAGAGACGGGCGCGCCGATGGGGGATTGTGGGATCGTTCAGGCCGAGATCAACGGGCAACAGGAGTACGACCTTGGCTATATTATCGACCATCGCTTCTGGCGGCAGGGCTACGGCACGGAGTGTGCCCGCGCCTGTCTGGACGACGGCATCCAGCGCCTTGGGCTGAAACGAGTGGTCGCCAACATGCCGCACGACCACACGGCCTCGATGCGCGTGGCAGAGAAGCTCGGCATGCAGCGCGAGGCCACCTTTCACAATCCGCGTAACCGTAACATTCTGACCTACCTGTACGCGATCAATCTGTGACGCGGGCCGACAGGTTGTTGCTGGCGCGCTCAGGTCAGCGCGTTGGTCACGTCGCTGAGCGCTGCGTCGCACGCGGCGATCGTCCGGTCGATGTCGGCGGGCGTGTGTGCCGCCGAGACGAAGGCGCTCTTGCCGCGCATCAGGTCCACGCCCTGGTTGAGCAGCGCCGGTCGGAAGAGCGCCGTCCAGCGCGGATTGCCGCCGCGCTTGAGCTCGGCCAGCGCGAGATCGGCGGGTAGCTCGCCCGCAGGAAAGGCGCTCGCGGCGCCGAGTATCACATGAACGATCGAGGCATCGCCGTAGGCCGCGCAGCCGCGCAGGCGGCGCTGGCGAAACAGGTCGTTGAGTCCTTCGCGCAGCCGCCGGGCCATCGCCGACGCCTGGCGCTGCGGCTCGCCCGTCCGCACGATCTCCAGCGCCGCGCAGCCAGCCGCCGCCGAGAGCGGATTGGCGTTGTAGGTGCCCTGGTGGACGATCTTCTGCGTGGCGTCCCAGGCGGCATCGCCAAACGCGATATGCTGCAAGATTTCGGCCCGCCCGCCAACCGCGCCGCCCGCTAAGCCGCCCGCCACGATCTTCGCCAGCGCCGTCAGATCGGCCTCCACTCCGGCCCGCTGCTGCACGCCGCCGGGCGCGACCCGAAAGCCCGTCACCACCTCATCGCAGATCAGCAGCACGTCGCGCCGCGCCGTCAGATCGCGCACCTCGCTCAGAAACTCGTCGGGGAGCGGCTGCGTGCCGTAGCTCGCGCCCGACGGCTCAAGCACCACCGCCGCGATGTCGTCGCGCTCGGCCAGCGTTCGCTCAAGCTCGTCGAGCGCGGACGGCAGCACGAGCAGCCCGGACGAGAGCGCCGCCAGCGTGCCGGGCAGGACTTTATCGGCGGCGTCCTGGGCCAGCAGATCGTGCCAGCCGTGGAAGTGGCCCGCGAAGCGCACAATCACCGGCTTGCGCGTGTAGGCCCGTGCCAGCCGCAGCGCCAGGAGCGTGGCCTCCGTGCCCGACGCCGTGAAGCGCAGCCGCTCGATCTGCGGGAAGCAGCGCTTGACCGCCGCGGCCCACGCGATCTCAAGCGCGTGATTCCCGCCGTAGTGCGTGCCGCGCGCCGCCTGCTCCTGCACCGCCGCGACGATCGCCGGGTGGCTGTGGCCCAGCAGCAGCGCGCCGTGGCCCTGCCAGTAGTCGATCAACTGGTGGCCGTCGACGTCCCATTTGTACGCGCCCGCTGCCCGCTCGATCGCGAGCGGAAACGGTCGCATGTAGCGCCCGTCGTGGGTGACGCCGCTCGGAAAATGCTGGAGCGCCTCGTCGTAGAGCGCGGCGGAGCGTGGATGACGCGCGCGGTATTCGGCTTCGATTGACATAATGAGTAAGCTCTCTAGCCTATAAGGTTATTCGATACTTGTTGGTAACTTCTGAGATAGTTTTTCTATACGAGCATTGATTATTTGTTTATACTCATCAAAGTCATGGAGCTTTTTTAAAGTCGTGTCTTGATTTGATAAATCAATTAATCCCTGATAACCTGATACTAATCCTGATAAAAACATTATAGTTGCTATCAGAAGCAGGAACATTGAAAATGATATATCAGAAGGATCTTTGATTGGAAATATTTTCATGCTGATATTTGGATCTATTCTGAAGACAATTGAGGTTATCATGATAGAAGATAAAATAAGTACAAAACACATCATGATATATAGAAATATGCGATTGGTATGAAATGCTAGTTCTAAATATAGATCTTGCCTGTTTTGATACAGATATTCAATATAGTCAAGCTCTGCTCTTAGCTCATTGATCCTCTTGTGTTTGCTAACAAGTGATCTTCCGGCTAGCCAATTTTTCAGAGGATCAGTAAGGAGATTGCCCACAATTGATAGAACTATAGACCCAATAATCGAACCGATGAGTGTAAGAGTCCAATTCATTGGTTTTCTTTCTGACTGAAGTGGTAACAAAGATGAGAGTAGTGATTGCGAAGATTGCGATAGGTTTGTAGGGGCGTATTGCAATACGCCCCTCCGAGTAATCTACCTACCGCCCAAACGCGAGACGCTCGGCCAGCAGCTCAGGCAGACCAGCGGCGTACATTTTGCGCTGGGTCGCCTCGATGTCGTACTCGACGCGGTTGAAGCGGATCGTGTGTGCTTTCGTATCCCACACGGCATACGCGGCGCGCGGATCGCCATCGCGGGGCTGACCGACGCTGCCCGGATTGATGATGTAGCGCGAGTCTGGCTTCAGACGCAGGATCTCGCCGGAGCGTCCACGGCGCAGCTCGGCCTTGCCGTCGGCGTGCTGCGCAAAAATCGTGGGCACGTGCGTATGCCCGACGAAGCAGAGCGGCGTGTCGAAGTACTCAAGATTATCTTTGGCGGTTTCAGGATCGAGCACGTACTCCCAGATCGGGTCGCGCGGGCTGGCGTGGGCCAATGTCACCGCAGGCGGCAGCGGCAGGCTGGCGGGCAGCTCTTGCAGATACGCGCGCAGCTCAGGCTCAAGCTGCTCGTTGTTCCACTGGTTGGCGGTGCGAGCCAGCACGTTGAAGTCGGCGAGTGAAACCAGGCCAAGCGAGGCCAGATCATGATTGCCTGTCAATGCATAGCGTGCTCGTTTACGGATTTGTTCCAGGCAGCGATTCGGCTCTGGCCCGTAGCCGATCGTATCGCCCAAGCACCACAGCTCATCGTAGGCGGGCAGCGCGGCAAGCACCGCGTCCAGCGCTACGGCATTTGAATGAATATCTGACACCAGCACGACACGCATAGACAACTCTCCACAGGCTTTGACGTGGCCCGATCCGTCCTCTATACTACAATATTGCCACGAATGCGCCGACAGGCCGGGGGTTTGGGGGTGTCCCCCAATCATGTCCTTTTCTGATGCAGAATCGGCTGTTTCCAGAACATGCTCCTTGATTCCGCATGAAGAAGGTAGAACTGTGAACGAACGTACCCATTGTCCTTATCTTGGGTTACGCCAAAATCGCGCGATTCGCTTTGCCTCTCCGACATCGGAGCACCGCTGCTATGTCAGCGGCGATGCGCAGGAGATTCCGGTCGATCAGCGCTTATATTGTTTGAGCATCAACCATCTCTCTTGCCCATTATACACAGGCGAGTGGAGCGGAACAACGACGGGTCCGGTCGCTGGTGCGGGCACTCTGGCGCTGCCGAGCCGTGGTGCGCGTGGCCGATTGTCTGGCCGCGACCGCACGTTTTATTTTACAGTGCTTGGCCTGCTGGTGACGATTACGCTGGTCTGGTTGGGCATCGGCTATCTGTACACGCTGGGCGGCGACAACGGAGCTAGTGTCGTGCCGCCCGTCGCGACGGCCACAGCGGCGCTCACGGCTGCTCCTGCGACCGCCACCGCGACCGCGACGGCCACGCCTTCGTCGACGCCGACGCTGACGCCGACGCGCACGATCACGCCCACGGCCACGCCGACGCGCACGATCACGCCCACGGCCACGCTTGAGCCGACGCTCGCGCCAACCCAGACGCCGGTGGTGATCATTATTGTGCAGACGCCGACACCACCGCCGCCACCGCCACCGACCGAGATCCCGCCGACGCGACCGCCGGAGCCGACGCCGACCGAGATCCCGCCGACGCCGACCGAGATCCCGCCGACGCCGATGCCGACCGAGCTGCCGATCCCAACGGACGAGCCCACGCCGGAGCCAACCCTCGCGCCGACGGATGCGCCCACCAGCGCGACGACCAGCACATCGTTCGTGCCGCTGCCGACGATGCCGATTCCAACCGATGTTTTTCCGCCAGCACCAACCGACTGGCCCACGCAGGAGCCGAGCAGCACGGCAGCGCCTTAAACACCGCGCTCCACGTCACGTTGACGTGGAGCGTTTGATAGCAGGAGGTGTCAACGAATTGCCGCGTGGGGTGGTTTGCGATCCGCCCCGGTTACACCGCTTCGACCGCAGGCTCGCGCTGCGTGCCATCGTCGCGCTGCCGCTCCAGATACACCAGCAGCACCGCAATATCCGCAGGATTGATCCCGGCCAGCCGGGCAGCCTGGCCCAGCGTCGCCGGGCGGAAGCGCGCAAGCACCTGCCGCGCCTCGGTGCGCAATCCGGGCACGGCGGCCACGTCGAGCCACTCCGGCAGGCGGCGCGTCTCCATCTTGCGCACGCGCTCCGCCGCCTTGTGCTCTTTCTCGATGTACCCGCTGTACTTGATCTCGATCTCAACCTGCTCGCCGATGTACTGTGGTAGCTCCGGCAGATCGAGCGCCTGCCGAAGCGCGCTGTAGCTGACGGCGGGCCGCGCCAGCACTACGTCGGCGCTGCACACCTGGCTGATCGGGCCGATCCCGGCCTCCGCCAGACGGCGATTCATCTCGCTCGACGGCGTGAGCCGCACGCTCTGCAAGCGCCGCTGCGTCTGCTCGGCCTGCTCGCGCTTCGTCTCGACCAGCGCCAGACGTGCTGCGTCGATCATACCCAGCTCGTAGCCCAGCGACGTAAGCCGTAGATCGGCGTTGTCCGAGCGCAGCAGTAGCCGGTGCTCGGCCCGCGAGGTGAACATGCGGTACGGCTCGTGGATCTCTTTCGTCACAAGGTCGTCGATCAGCACGCCGATGTAGGCTTGATCGCGGCGCAGAATAAACGGCTCGTCGCCCCGGACCTTGCGCGCGGCATTGATCCCGGCGATCAGCCCTTGCGCCGCTGCCTCCTCGTAGCCGGTAGTGCCGTTGATCTGGCCGGCCAGGAACAGCCCCGGAAGCCGCTTGGTTTCAAGCGTCGCCAGGATCTCGCCCGTCGCCACGGCGTCGTACTCGATCGCGTAGCCGACGCGCATAATCTCGACGTTGCGCAGGGCCGGGATCGTCCGCAGCATGTGCCACTGCACATCCTCCGGCAGCGAGGTGTTGCAGCCCTGCACATAGACCTCGCTGGTCTGCCAGCCCTCCGGCTCAAGAAAGAAGCCGTGGCGCTCCTTGTCGGCGAAGCGCACGATCTTGTCTTCGATCGACGGGCAGTAGCGCGGCCCGACGCCCTCGATCACGCCTGAGAAGAGCGGCGCGCGATCCAGGTTGTCGCGGATGATCTGATGCGTTTCGGGCGTCGAATGCACCAGATAGCACGGCAACTGTGGCCGCCAGCCGTCGAGCATCGGCTGCGGAAACCACGGGCTGGGCCGATCCATGACGAACGACGGGATCGGCGGCTGCTCGTCGTAGTAGAAGCCGAAGTGGAGCGGCTGCGCGCTGCCACGCTGGATCTCGGTGGCGCTAAAATCGATCGTGCGCGCGTCCACGCGGGGCGGCGTGCCCGTCTTGAGCCGCACCAGCGGAAAGCCAAGCTGGTGCAGATCCTCGCCCAGCGCCACTGCCGCGCTCTCGCCTGCGCGCCCCGCCGACCACATCGCGCTGCCGGTGATCGCGCGACCGCGCAGGAAGGTCCCGGTCGTCAGCACCAGCGCGCGGCCATCGTAGCGCCAGCCGGTATGGGTGAGAACAGAGAACAACGAGCCAGTCGGATCGTCGCCCGCTGCGCTTTGTTCCGGGTGCCCTCCGGGCGTCGTTGTTTGTTGTGGAGCAATAATCCGCTCAACCAGCGCTTGCTTCAGATCGAGGTTAGGCGTGCGCTCCAGCGCCTCTTTCATCCGCTGAGCATAGAGCCGTTTATCGCTCTGCGCGCGGAGCGCCTGCACGGCAGGCCCCTTCGACTCGTTGAGCATGCGGATCTGGATGAACGTCTCGTCCGTCACGCGGCCCATCACGCCGCCCAGGGCATCGATCTCGCGCACGATATGGCCCTTCGCCGGCCCGCCGATCGAAGGATTGCACGACATGTGCGCCAGTTTATCGAGGTCGATCGTCAGCAGGAGCGTGCGACAGCCCATCTTTGCCGCCGCATGCGCCGCCTCGCAGCCCGCGTGCCCTGCCCCGACCACAATCACATCATAGACAGTTTGCATAGTAGCTCTATTTTACCGTAATGCGCCGATTTGCGCTGCCGCACGCACCAAAATGCCCAGGCGCAACACCTGGGCCTGTTGCAACTCGCCGCTCGTGCAGAATCACGGAGCATCTTCGGGAAGCAGAGTATGATACTTTGTATCAGACAGGCACATGATTGGGGGACTCCCACCACCCAGAGGGCGCCCGCCCCCGGCCTGTCGGCGCTAGCTACGCCGCGATGCGCTCCATGAGCTGCGTGATCAGCGCCGTGAACCTGGGCTTGACCGCCTCGCCTGCCGCCAGCACCTCCTCGTGGTTGGCGGGCGGCGCGTCGGGCGTGGCGATGTTCGAGATCATCGAGATGCCGAGCACACGCATGCCGCCGTGCCGCGCGACGATCACCTCAGGCACCGTGGACATGCCCACCGCGTCGATGCCGAGCGTCTGTAACATGCGCAGCTCGGCGGGCGTCTCGAACGACGGCCCGGCCAGCATCGCATACACGCCGTCGTGCATGGGAACGCCGACCTCCGCCGCGACCTCATGGGCCAGACGGCCAAGCCCGCTGTCGTAGGCATTGGTCAGCGCCGGAAAGCGCACGCCCAGTCGCGGATCGTTCGGGCCACGCAGCGGATTCAGGCCGGCCATACCCGGAAAATTAATATGATCGGCGATGCGCATCAGATCGCCGACCTGCCAGTCGGCGCGCAGGCCGCCCGCCGCGTTGGTGACGATCAGCGTGTGCGCGCCGAGCGCTTGCAGCACGCGCACCGGAAAGGTCGTCTGATCGAGCGAGTAGCCTTCATAGTAATGGAAGCGTCCGCGCATCACGGCGACGTTGCAGCCGCCGAGCGTGCCCAGCACAAACTCGCCGCGATGGCCTTCGACCGTGGAGTGCGGAAAATGCGGAATATCCTCGTAGGCGATCGTCACGGCGGCGTCGATCGTGTCGGCGAGCGCGCCCAGGCCCGAACCAAGGATCAGGGCAATATCAGGCTGAAGCTCCGTCCGGCTGCGGATAAAGACGGTCGCTTCGGTGATACGGTCGAAGAGGTCGCTCATCAAGGCTCTCCTGGCTATGGCGGGATCGACGCGGCGCGTTCCCACTGGGCGCGCAGCACTCGATCTCCTAAATGCGCGATAGCAGCTCGCGCTTCTTGGCTTCAAACTCAGCCGAGGAGAGGATACCACGATCGCGGAGCGCGGCAAGCTGCTCAAGGATCGCCCGCACGTCGCGCGGATGATCATAGGCGTTGACCGGCGCGCGATCCAGATAGCCGTCGTAGCGCGCCCGCGCGTTCATCATCGCCCGCTTGAACTCGATCGGATGGCGGATCGCCTGCATGCGGTTGATGCCCTCTTCGCTGGCGGTCAGAATGTTGACATCGCCGAAGTCGAAGATCCGTCCCAGGACGTTCTGCTCCAGCTCGACATCCGTGATCTTCTCCAGCGACGAGTCGAGCACATTTTTGCTGAACACGCCCTGCAACTGAAGCACGCGGCGGTCGGTGATCACAAATTGCTCGTGGTGCCAGCGCATAATATCTGCCAGGCCGCTGAGAAACACGATGAAGCCCAGACCGCCGATCGTGAGGTAGACCAGACCATCGGGGATGTCGAACACGTTGGGAATAACGATGCCCGCGATCGTCAGGATGGTCAGCACAACAAGCTCGGTCAGCACGTGGGCCATAGGAATAAACCAGTGCTGGCGCGTCGCAAAGACGATCTCCTCGCCTTCCCCCAGCAAATTACGAAGATAGCTCATCGTCGGCTCCTTAGTAGGACCATTAGACCTTTACTCGATCGCTGCGTCACACAGCGCCAGATAGCCATGCCGTCACAACGCCAGACGTACGGCATCGAGAAACTCGACCGATTTCAGCTCGCGCTCCAGAATTGGCCGCAACGTTGCGCGTAAGAGCTGCTCGATCTCACGGCGCAGCGGCTCCGACAGACGTTGCAGATCCTCGGTCGCGGCGATCGGCTCCCGCTGCAAAAACCGCAGCGCCTTGAAGGCCGGCAGCGTGATCGGCAGCGCGTGCGGCTCGCGCGTCGCGCAGCGCGGGCAGAGCATCCCGCCGCCTGCCGCGCTCCAGCGATCGGCCTCCTCGGTAAGCTGCTCCTGGCAGATCGCGCAGTTGAACAGATAGGGCCGGTATCCGACCAGATTGAGCAGATGCAGCTCGAAATGCCGCGCGACCAGATCGAGCACGGTGCTGGTATCCAGCGCCGCGAAGGTGTTGACCAGCAGCGTGTAGACCGGCGCGTTCTCTTCTTCATCGACCGTGAGCTTATCGACGAGCTCGGCGACATAATAGGCGTACGACAGACGCGGCAGATCCTCATGCAGCCGTTTGTAGGCGTCCACAATCTGCGCATCGGTGACAATATCCAGGTTGCGCCCGGTCGCCAGCTGTAGCTCAACCCGATTGAACAGCTCGACATGTCCCGATCGTCGGCTCGTCGTCTTGCGCACGCCCTTGGCGATCACGCGGCGCTTGCCGTACCGGGGCGTGAACAGCGTCATCAGCCGGTCGGCCTCGCCAAAGTCGCTGCGGCGCAGGATCAGCGCCTCTGTCCGATATAACCGCTCCCGACTACGCATATCACTCGTTTCTAGCTACACTTGCGCTCAATTATACTGCTTCTTGCTCTCGTTTTACATAATTCGCGGTTATTCTGCCTGCCGCTGCGCCGCGATCTGCTGGAGCACGTGCTCCACCATCTGAGCGGCGGATTGATCGGCGCTCTCGGCCCAGCGCGCCGGTACCAGCCGCGACAGGCGCTGCAACAGCGTGGGCGAGATCTCACATGTCAGATCCAGCTCGGTGCAGAGCCGCGTGTAGGCAAAGGCCGCGCTGACCAGCGCTTTGAGATCGCGGTCGTCGAGCGGCAGCTCCGGATCGATCCGCTCGTCGCGCAGGCCCCACCCGGCCCGGCGCAGGCGCTCAGCCAGCTCGTCGGCTCGTCCATCGGGAACGCGCAGCAGCGTCGGCGCGAGCGGCTCGACCTCGCTCAGGCCTAGCGCTTTAGCGTTGCGCACCTGGGCCATGACGAACGGATCGGCGGTCTGGAGCAGCACCGCGCTCTCAAGCCGCACCTGCTGGGTCTGTCCGCCCCATTCGAGCAGTGTGTACGCGACAGACGGCGGCAGTGATCCCGCGCTATGCTCTTCCAGAAAGCGCAGCACATCCTGCGCGGCGATGCCACGCTCGGCGGCGGCCAGCAGCGCCCGGCGCGTGAGCCGGTAGATCGTCACCGCGCCCGTCTGCTGCACCTCGGCCACCCGCCCCAGTTGAAAGCGCGCGTACAGCGACGCGCCCGGCGGGCAGATCACCTCGAACGTGCCCTGCACCAGCAGCGGCGTCTCCGGCAGCGCCGCAGGCTCAGGCGCGTCCGCCAGCAGATGCCCGCCCAGCGGCGTGACCCGCACGGCCCGGCACTCTCCGTCGAACTCCGCGCCCGTGTCGAGCAGGCCAAGCCAGTGCAGCGGCCCGCAGAGCACCTGGCGGATCAGCGCCCCCTCGACCAGCGCCCAGTCTTGCCAGCCGCTGACCAGATGACCCTGCGCGTCGTAGAGCAGCCATGTATCGTAGCGCCCGTCCCGCCGCTGAAAATCCGGCTCTACCTCATAGATCGCGCTGATGATCGCGTCGATCGACAGCCACTCGTGCGCGGGGAGCGTCGCCAGCAGTTGGAGCAGCCCCCGACGTGTCGCCGTGCGGTTGAGCGTGTACGGCGCACCGCCTTTCCAGCGCAGCTTACAGAGCACGGCCAGATCGTCGAGCGAGCTGACGCGCCAGCCGCCGAGCAGTTGGTCGACGCGCCGCGCCTGCGGGGCCTGGAGCCATTCGAGCGCCTGGGGCGTGGGCCGTAGCTCGCCATCGTCGGCGCGCCGCAGCAGCCCGGCTTCCAGCGCCATCGTCCGCAGCAGCGCCGCAAAGGGCCAGTCCTGCTCGCGGCGGATCGTCCGCAGATCGGGGGGCGCGGCAAGCTGCCGGGCTAGCCTGACCAGGCTGGGCTTGCTGAGCGCGCCATCGTCGAGCGCCTTGATCTCGCCGTGGTAGGCCAGCGTCAGCAGCGCGACGATCAGGTGCTCGGCCTCGCCGGGCGTGCTCTGGACGATCGCGGGCGGCGCTGGCGCTGGCGATACATGCAGCCGCCGATCGCGAGGCGGCACCGCAGGCAGCAGCGCCAGCAGCTCGCCGGGCACGCGATAGATCGCGCCGCGCTCGTCGTGGGTCCGAAAGATCAAGCCCATGCCGTAGAGCCGCTCGGTGGGCGTCGCCGGGCCGCGCAGCGCATGCATGTAGGCGCGAGGATGCTCGAAGCCGCCGGGCTCGCGCACGCCGCCCCACTCGCGGTGCATCACCGCCACGGGCAGGCTGCCGCCATCCGCCAGCAGCCGCGTCAGCGCCGCGCGCTCCTGATCGGCCAGTCCAGTCCACTGCGCCAGCACGCGGTCGGGATCGGTCATGATCGCCTCAAGCGCGGCGGGATCGTGCGATGGCGCGTGCCAGCGCTGCGCCATCACCCGCCGATCCACGGGCGACAGCATGTGCAGCAGGTGCAAGAGATCTGGTTTTGAATGTGCAGCGCGTCGCATCATCTGCCCCCGCCATGCGTCGAGCGTGGAGCCGGGATGCTACACATGTTCGCGATCATAAATCTGTCCTCTGGCTTGCAACAATGGTACTAGCGGCGCATCTTTTGGCGGCAGATTGACCAGGCTCCACGGCTGATGGTATGATTGCGCCCGCTTTGCATCCCACTGCAAGAAAGGAGCCTGAGCCGGTGCGTATTCTACGCTATATGCTGATCTTCGTCCCATTGGCGGTCCTGGCAGAGTTTGTTCTTCACAACGACCTGCTGATCTTTGCAACGTCGGCCATTGCATTGGTTCCGCTGGCGGGCGTGCTGGGAGAAGCGACCGAGGAGCTGGCACTGCATTACGGCCCCAAGATCGGCGGATTATTGAACGCCACGCTGGGCAACGCTGCCGAGCTGATCATCACGATCGTCGCGATCAACGCGGGCCGGTATGAGCTGGTCAAGGCCTCGCTGACCGGCTCGATCATCGGCAACCTGCTGCTGATCGTCGGGCTTGCGCTGCTGTTGGGCGGCCTTCGGCATGGCGTCCAGCGCTTCGATCGCGGTCTGGCTGGCATGTCGGCCTCGATGATGACGCTGGCGGTGATCGGCCTGATTATCCCGACGATGTTCGAGCTGCTCGCCGAGATCGCCGATCCCAACCGCGCGCTTGAGATCTTCAACACCGAGGTACAAGATCCCGCGCTCAACGTGATCTCGCTGGTCGTCGCGGGCGTGCTGCTGCTGCTGTACATCTTGAGCATCGTCTATCAGTTTACTGCTACCGGCGCTACCCCTGCCACCGAGCACGGTCACGGCGCGACTAGCCACACAGGCGTGGGCGAAACCGAGGAGATCGTCACGCACCAGCCGAAGTGGAGCGTTCGCTTCGCGCTGGGCGTTCTGGCGGCCAGCACGCTGGCGATCGTGTTCATGAGCGAGTTCCTGGTAGGCGTGGTCGAGCCGGTCGCGGAGCAGCTTGGCGTACGCGAGCTGTTCCTGGGCGTGATTCTGATCCCGATCGTCGGCAACGTGGCGGAGCATCTGGTGGGCGTGCAGGCGGCGATCAAGAATCAGATGGATCTCTCGATGAATATCTCGCTCGGCTCGTCGATGCAGATCGCGCTGTTTGTCGCGCCGCTGCTGGTCTTTCTCAGCCTCGTGATCGGGCCGCGCGAGATGACGCTCTTCTTCAGCCTGTTCGAGGTGATGGTGCTGGGACTGTCAGTGCTGATCGCCTCGTTTATCTCGCTGGATGGCGAGTCGAACTGGCTGGAAGGCGCGATGCTACTGGCGGTCTATGTGATCGCCGGTATCGGCTTCTTCTTCGTCGGCTAGTGGCTTAACAGGCCGCTGGTCGGCGATAGCCTGCATGCGGCGGTTCAAACGCACGGCAATGCCCAGCGCCAGCGCGCTCGCTACGACCACGCACAGCAGCGCCAGGATGATCCGCGTTCGTACCAGCGGCTCGGCTGTTTGTAGCACAATGATGTATGCAAGCACCACGCTGGTATTGTAACATTACTTGAGATGCCTTCTGATGTACTCGTGGCGGATTGCGCGATGCTAAACACAGATCATCTGCAAACCTTTGTGGCCGTCGCCGAGACTGGCAGCTTCACCGCAGCCGCTACCCGGCTCGGCTTTACGCAACCGGCGGTCAGCCAGCACATCAAGGCGCTTGAGTCGCAGGTCGGCGAGGTCCGGCTGTTCCGGCGCGTCGGCAAGACGATGCGGCTGACACATGCGGGCGAGGAGCTGCTGGTTCATGCCCGCGAGGTGGTCATGCTGGCGACGCGCGCCGAGCAGCACATGCTGAGTCTGCGCGGGCATATCACCGGGCGGGTCGGCATCGGCTGCGCGCCCAGCACGGGCGAGCGCATCCTCCCGGCGCTGGTGGCGGCCTTTCACGACAAACATCCCGGCGTGCGCTTCGCGGTGGATGTTGGCCTCTCGGACCAGCTTTTGACGTGGCTGGGCAATGGGCAGGTCCAGGCGGTGCTGATGGACGAGCATCCGCGTCGGCGGACCTTCGATGTGCTGGAGCTTGGCGACGAGCCGATCGTCTGCATCTCGTCGCGCAGCCACGCGCTGCTGCGTCAGAACGACGTATTGCTGGCGGATCTGCGCGATTATGCGCTGATCCTGCCACAGCGCGGCATGGCGCTCCGGCGCATGCTGGAGGATCTTTTTCGACGGCAGGGCATGGCGCTGGGCCAGCTTCAGGTGATCCTTGAAACCGATAGCGTGGTGGCGGCGGTGCAGGCGGCGGCGGATGGGCTGGGCCTCGCGTTCGTGCCGCGCAGCCGTGTCGCCAAAACCCGCGATCTGGGCGTCGTACCGATCGCCGGGCTGGAGCTGGGCCAGTCGTGGTATCTGGTGCGCCAGCGCGGCGGCACGATCAACCGGGCCGTCGATGAGCTGTGGGATTTTGCCGATAGCGCTGTCGGACGCAAAGTGCTGGCGCGTCTTGGCCTGAGCGCGTCGGCGCTTACAGGTGTATCGTGACCACGCTGCGCCAGGCGATCCAGCGGGCTGCCGCGCAGTTGGCCGATCACTCGCCGTCGCCGCGTCTCGACGCCGAGGCGCTGCTGGCGCATGTGCTGGGCGTCAGCCGCGCGTACCTTCTGGCGGAGAGCCAGCGCGAGCTTACCGACGCGCAGGAGGCCGCCTTTCAGCCATTGGTCGCGCGGCGCTCGGCGCTCGAACCGATCGCCTATCTGACCGGTCACAAAGAGTTCTACGGCCTTGATTTCGTGGTCGATCGGCGGGTGCTCGTGCCACGGCCTGAGACGGAGCTGCTGGTCGATCTTGCGCTGAGCTGGGCCGCGCGGCGCGCGCAGGGGCCGGATCTGACGATCGCCGACATCGGCACGGGCAGCGGATGTATCGCGGTGACGCTGGCGCATACGCTGCCGGAGTCGCGCGTCTTTGCCGTCGATCTCTCCGCCGACGCGCTCGATGTGGCGCGGATCAACGTCCAGCGCCACGGCGTGACCGATCGTGTCGCGCTGCTGCATGGCGCGGGCTGCGATCCGCTGCCGCAGCCCGTGACGCTGATCGTCTCCAATCCACCCTACACTGTGCTCTCGGCGATCGATGAGAACGTGCGGCGCTGGGAGCCGCATCTCGCGCTGGATGGCGGCGGCGCGCAGGGCTTCGATCTGCCTGCACAGTTGCTACGGCAGATCCCGCGCTATCTCGCGACGCATGGCGCGGTGCTGATGGAGCTTGGCGCGTGGCAGGGCGATCTCGCGCGGCAGGCAGCGGCGGCGATCTTTGCGGCGGCGCGCATCACGCTGCATCAAGATCTGGCGGGTCACGATCGGGTGCTGATGATCGAGACATGATCCTGGCCTGGGCTGGCGCGTAAAAAAACATTGCCTCGGCGCGCTGGCTGTGTTATGCTCGACACCAACGTTGCGCTCGATCCGAAAGCGCGGCATGGCGCTATTCCCCAAGCATCGATCGGCCTGCGTCGGATATGCTCGATACGTCGAGGCTCCTGCTCCAACTAGACGGCTTCACGAATCGCTACAACCACCGTGCGTGGAAGGATACCTATGCCTTCAAAGAAACAGTCGGCTCGTCGCGGCAAACCGGTTATCAGACGGCAGGTGCCGCAGCCGACGATCGAGTCCGACTTAGAACACGACCAGCAGATCGACGCGGCGACGATCCGGCAGGCGATGCGTGATCCCGGCGGCCTGGCTCCCCAGACAACGCTCCACTTGCAGCGCGCGATGGGTAATCAGGCGGTCGGCAGGCTGCTGGCGGGCGCTGGACCGCAGCCAGGACAGCCGGGGGAGGTATCTGTCCAGCGCAGCCCGGCTACCAGTACACAGGTTATTCAACGTGGAAAGGGGCCAACCAAGCCCGATACCAGACCCGCCCGGGCGAGCTCAGCCGCCCACATCTATTTTGCCGGTCAGAGCTGGCACTGCCGTGACTTCGGCAAGCACTGGGTCTATAACGAAACAACAGAGAGCTGGCGGATCGTCAAGCAGAGCAAAGCCGCGCTCCATAACCGCGTTGATTTTACGGTACGAACCGGGCGGGGCGCTCCACGAGGGGCCAGCTTCAAAATGCGTATGGGCAGCGCTGCCAGCTACGCGGATCCGCGCGCGAGCAAATTTAGCCGTGGTCAAGCGGGGACTGTCAAATACCAGGGCAAGAAAAAACGGACGTATCGCAAAAATATGCAGGCCGCGACCGGGCACGCAAGCGCGACGACGTATGCTGCGGCGAATGGCGCTCCCGTGATTGCCGGTGGCTATAACTGGTGCCATTTGATCGGCCACGGCGGCGGCGGCAGCGATGCGGCGTCGAATCTGGTGGCGGCCTCAACGCACGCCAACTCGGAGCATCTGCTGATCGAGCGCATCGTGTATCAGTACAAAAACAAAGATGTTGTCGTCGAGCACTCGTATGAGCCGTTCAACGGCGCGACGATCGCCAAGAGCATGCTCTACAAGGTTTCGTATCAGGGCAAGGTGATCTTCGAGCGCCTGGTGGATGGATTCCGCGCGGAAAAACCCAGCGGCGTGGAGCTGGCTGTGATCGAGGTGAAGTTGACGTCGGCGCTCTCTAAAGCGCTGGATGAGTCGTAGGCATCCCGGCTGCGGCTCGCAGATCGATGCGCAATGTAACGCCCCGCAGCAATCTTTGCTGCGGGGCCTGGCGTGATGGCGCTGGCGGCCTGGAATGTGTTACTTGCGCGTGCCTAGCTCCATCACGTAGTAGTCGTAGTACTGGCCCGGATCGCTGGCCCGGTAGGTGTGGCCCAGGCCGATCTCTCGAACTTTGCCGTTCAGGATGTTACGACGGTGGCCGGGGCTTGCCATCCACGCGGCGACGACCTCTTCGGCGCTGACGTAGCCTGCCGCCAGATTTTCGCCATAATGCCGCCAGCGATAGCCGCAGCGGGTCAGGCGCTGGCCGGGATTCGAGCCGTCGGGTCCGGTATGGTTGATCGCGCCTTGTCGGGCCTGCACCGCGCTATACTGCTGTGCGCACGCCGCCAGCGTGGCGTGGACCGTGAGCGGCGCGAGTCCCGCCTCGCGTCGCCGGAGATTCACCAGCTCTACGATGCGCTGCAATGTCGCAGTGCGCCGTGCCTGTGCCTTGTCTGCGCTCGGCTGCGCGGCAGGCGCGGCGAGCGTGGCGGGTGACGACATTCCTAATGAACTGAGAAACAGGCACACAGCAGCAAACCACATCAAACGGCGCATCTTAAACCCCCTGGTACGATGGAAGATCAATGTTCGGGTTTTTGTTCGGCATCATTCGTATCTGTTGAAGGTATCCTACCGGGAATACATAATGTTGCCCATCGTGCCCTGGTAACACTTTTCGACCCAAGGGGGACTAGCCGGTTGTTAACCCCGAAGGACTACAGGTTACTACCCTCGTGCGTAGCAGCGCGGCGACCGTCGCCTGGAGTTCGATTAGAATAGGGGGACACGAATCGCTGCCTGGGCGCTGGCTGGCTCCGACCGGCGCTATCGGCAGTGAGCTAGAACGATGGCCCGCCGGAGGCACGCGCCGGGGCCGTCGCTGGGGAGGAGGAGGGCTTGTGATGCACTATCATCTACTGGCTCTGGATCTGGATGGGACGACGGTTGGGCGAGATCTCACGGTAGCGCCCGACACGATCGCGGCGGTGGCGGCCTTTCAGTCGCGCGGCGGCTGGGTGTCGCTGGCGACCGGGCGCAACGTGCGTACGACGGCGATCTTTGCCGAGCAGCTCGGTGTGAACGGTCCGCTGATCTGCTACCAGGGCGCACTGATCAAGGATCGACGATCGGGAGAAATCCTGTTCCACGATCCGGTGCCGCCGGATCGGGCTGCGGAGGCGGTGTCGCAGCTCCTAGGCGCGGGCGTCTACGTCCACGCCTACATCGACGACGAACTCTATGTGCCGTGGTCCGGCAGAGAGGTCGAGCTCTACCAGAGCTTCTCGCAGGTCAAGCTCGTCGTGCATGTGGTCGACGATCTGGCGGCGGTCGTCGCGCAGCATCCGCCGACCAAGCTGCTGTTCATCGACGAGCAGGATAAAGTCGGGCCACGGGTGGCGGGCCTGCAAACGCATTTCGTCGACCGGCTGCATGTGGTGCGGTCGCACGCCCACTTTGGCGAGCTGACCGCTCCCGGCTGTACCAAAGGCCGCGCGCTGGCGCAGCTCGCCGCAAGGCTCCATATTCCGCAGCAGCAGGTGGCGGCGGCGGGCGATCAGTTCAATGATCTGGAGATGCTGACGTGGGCTGGTCTGGGCATGGCCGTGCGCAGCGCGCCGCCGGAGGTGCTGGCGGTCGCGCAAGTGCTGATCGACGAGCCGGAGCAGGCGGGCGTGGCGGCTGCGATCCGGCGCTACCTGCTGGCGGATGAGGCCGCCGCACAGCACCGACGCCGAGATGATTAACGAGCCGTTAAGGATGCTCCTTGATCGGGCGGCGGCGTTTGCACTATAATGCGCTCCACATGAGGCACCAGATTGCACGTGCGCGCGCTACCAATGGAAAGACCCATCCACAAGGATGGGCCTGGATCGGACGAGGTGTGCTCTCGTTAGCGGGTTTTGACCGCAGTTCGGATGCAGCGGGTGCAGAGCTTCACTTTGACCGGCTTGCCGTTTTGCACCCGTGTCACCGTTTGCAGGTTCGGGTTGAAGCGGCGGCGCGTGTGTCGGTTCGAGAAGCTGACCGCGTTGCCGAAAGATGGGCCTTTGCCGCACTCAGCGCATTTAGCCATGAGTGGATGCCTCCTACAGCCTATGGTTTCTTGAGACGAATAATTCGCGTTTGCAATGGCAGAGCAGCCGTTACCCTGGGCTGGGCAGGCGACTGCTCTGCGCCGAATGATACCATAGCTCAGCGCTTCTGGCAAACCCGCTGGATCTGAGCCGTATGCCAGGCGCCTATCGGTGGAGTACTACAGACCTATGAGCGATCGTAAAGAACATCCAAATACACGTGTGTTGCCCCAGGGCGTGATCGAAGTTTCACCGCGCGCCATCGCCTCGATCGCCGCGCAGGCGGTCTGCCGTTCCTATGGCGTGGTCGGCATGGCACCTGCCAACCTGCGCGATAGCGTGGTTCAGGTGCTCCGTCAAGAAGATCAGCATCGTGGTATTGAGGTGCATATCGGGAAGGATAGCATCGCTGTTGATCTGTATGTTGTGCTGGAATATGGGACTCGTATCTCAGAGGTTGCTCAGCAGGTGATAGCGACCGTGACGTACGCGCTGAACAAATCGCTGGGAATGCCTGTGTCGACGGTGAATGTACATGTCCAGGGCATTCGCACGGAATGAAGCCAGGGCCGGGCATCTGGCGCTACACAAGCCTGCGCCGACCCTTGTTCATAACTCTTGACTGATCATCTCGGAGGATACATGAATCAGCACAACGGTACAATCTGCGACGGGCATATGCTGCTCCATGGGCTGCAAGCCGCCGCGCACTGGCTCAATCAGCACGTCGGCGATGTCAATGCGCTCAATGTCTTTCCGGTGCCCGACGGCGATACCGGCACGAATATGCATCTGACGCTGAGCGCGGCGGTCAATGATGTGCAGGCGCAATCTTCCGCCGCCGCCGTGGCCGAGCAGGTCTATCGCAAGGCGCTGATGGGCGCGCGCGGCAACTCAGGGGTGATTTTGTCGCAGATTATTCGCGGCTTTGCGGAAGGCATCGGCGGCAAGCCGGAGCTTGACGGTCAAGGGCTGGCTCTGGCGCTGCGTCAGGCCGCCGAGCGCGCCTATAAGGCGGTGATGAAGCCGACCGAGGGCACAATCCTGACGGTGGCGCGGGTTGCCGGCGAGAAAGCGATGGCAGTGGCCGAGACTGGCGCGGACTTCGAGCAGGTGCTGGAGGCGGCGGTGCTGGCCGCAGACGAGGCGGTCGCCGAGACGCCCAACCAGCTCAAGCAGCTCCGCGATGCGGGCGTGGTCGATGCTGGCGGCAAGGGGCTGGCGATTGTGCTGCAAGGTATGCTCAAGCATACGCGGGGCGAAGAGATCAAGCGATCCGAGGCCGATGTAGGCGCGGTTGCGGTTGCGTTTGATATTGACGAGATTCATAGCGAAGATGATTTTGGCTATTGCACGACGTTTTTGATCGAAGGTGAAAATATCCCGTTCGAGGAGGTCCGCGCGACAATCGCCAGCATGGGCCAGTCGGTCGTAGTCGTCGGCGACGAGTCGCTGGTCAAGGCGCATATTCACATCGAGCGTCCCGGCGATGTGCTGAACTATGCGATCGGCTTCGGCGCGCTGACCGGCATCGAGATCGCCAATATGGACAAGCAGAAGGCGGCGATCAAAGATACGGGCATGGTTTCCGCCGATGCGACGCGCGCGCCCAAGGAGTCGGCGGCGGCGATCGGCGTGAAAGCGGTGCTGCCGACGGAGCCGGTCGCGCCGATTGGGATCGTGGCGGTCGCGCCCGGCCAGGGCTTCGTCGATCTGTTTCACTCGCTCAACGCGGGCAAGGTCATCACCGGCGGCCAGACGATGAATCCCAGCACCCAGGATCTCGTAGGCGCGATCAACGAGCTGCCGCAGCAGGAGGTGATTATCCTGCCTAACAACTCGAACATTCTGATGGCGTCGCGGCAGGCGCAGGAGCTGGTCGATAAAACCGTGCGGGTGATCCCCTCGAAGACCGTGCCGCAGGGCATGGCCGCGCTGCTGGCGTTCAACTACACCGAAGAGCTGGAGGCCAACGTCGAGTCGATGAGCAACGCGCTCAAGAGCGTTCGGACGCTGGAGATCACTACGGCGGTGCGCGACGCGACGGTCGACGAGAAAGAGGTGCGCATGGGCCAGACGATCGGCCTGCTCGATGGCACGCTGGTCGAGGCCGGCGACGACCGCGATCAGGTGATCGACGCGATGCTGGATCGGGTCGATATGGAAGACTACGAGGTGCTCACGATCTACTACGGCGCGACGACGACCGAGGAGCAGGCGCAGGCCCTAGCGGAGCGCATCACCGAGCGCTACAGTCATCTCGATACGGTTGAAGTACAGTGCGGTGGACAGCCGTTTTATGATTTCATTATCTCGGCGGAATAGCGCTCACCAGCGACCGGCAGCCGCGCGCTGGTCGCTGTCGGTATGTGTATGCGGAGGGATCGATGTCCAGCATTAAAATTGTGACTGATAGCACGGCGGATATTCCTCCCGCTATGCTGCGTGATCTCGACATAGAGGTTGTGCCGCTCTACGTCAATTTTGGCGAGGAAACGTACCGTGCTGGAATCGATCTGACGAACGAGCAGTTTTATCGCATGCTGCACGAGAGCAGCACGCCGCCCACGACGACCGCACCGCCGACGATTGTGTTCGAGCAGACCTACCGGCGGCTGGCGCAGCAGCACGATGCGATCATCTCGATCCATATTTCGAGCCATCTCAGCACGGCGTATAAAGCCGCCGCCCAGGCGCGCGAGCGTCTGCCGGTTTCGCTTGTGCGGATCGATGTGGTCGATAGCCACTCGGCGTCGATGGGCATGGGCCTGACGGTGCTGGCGGCGGCGCGTATGGCGAAAGAGGGCATGCCCGTGGACGAGATCGTCCGCCATGTACATCACCGCGTGCAGCATACCCACAGCGTCTTTTTTGTGGATACGATCGAGCATCTGGATCGATCGGGACGAGTCAGTATGGCCTCGAATCTGCTCAGCTCGATGTCGCGGATCAAGCCGCTGCTGCTGATCGACGAGGGCCATATCGTGCCCTACGAGCGCACCCGCACGCGGGCTAAGGCGATCGACGGCCTGTACACCTTCGTCGAGGACTTTCCGAACGTCCATGAGGTGGCGATCATGTACAGCACGACGCCCGAAGATGTCGAGAAGCTGCTCGATAAGCTGATGCTGATCTTTCCACGCGATGAAGTGCTATGCGCCGAGTATGGCCCGGCGCTGGGCACGCATCTCGGACCAGGCGCGATGGGTGTCGCGGCCTACGAGGGCTAGGGATCGAGTGTCAAGTTCCAAGTTTCGAGGTTCTTGCCCTCGATGCGCCGGGCGCCCTTTGGGCGTGGCACCCGGTTCTCCGTCTGCTCTTTGTCCTTTGTTCTTTGTTCTTTCTTCTCATCAAGGAGGATGCAGTGACAGTTGCAGTGGTGGTTGACAGCACCGCCGACATTCCGCAGTCGACACGCGAAGAGCTCGGAATTTCAGTCGTTCCGCTGACGATCTTGTTCGGCAATGAGTCGTTTCTTGACGGCGTGGACATGACCAGCGACGAGTTCTACAAGCGGCTGGTCGAGAGCAATGTTCACCCTTCGACATCGCAGCCCTCGCCGGGTTTATTCGCGGAAACCTACGAGCGGCTGGCGCGCGACCACGATGGCATTATTTCGATCCATCTGAGCGGCAAGCTGAGCGGCACGCTGCGCTCGGCTGAACAGGCCAAGGAGCTGGTGCCCAACATTCCGATTCGTGTGATCGACACCGGCAGCGTTTCGCTCGGCTCAGGCTTCTTAGGCATCGAGGCGGCGAAGATGGCGCGCGAGGGCAAAAGCCTGGACGAGATCGCGGCGCGGGTCGAGTCGAAGATTCCCAACATTCGGCTCTGGGCGGTGCTGGATACCCTGAAGTACCTTGAGCGCGGCGGGCGAATCGGACGAACCCGCGCGTTTCTAGGGACGCTGCTCAACGTCAAGCCGATGATCCAGGTGCGCGGCGAGGTGCTGCCGGCGGAGCAGGTGCGCACGCATAAAAAGGCGATTGCGCGGATGGTGGAGCTGGCAAAGGCGGAAGCGCCCTACGAGAATCTGGCAGTGCTGCATAGCGTGGCCGGGCCGCTGGCCGAGGAGTTTGCCAATCAGCTTGCCGCCGCCGGCATTCACCCCCGCGATCAGATTATCGTGGCGCAGCTCACGGGCGTGATCGGCGTCCACAGCGGCCCCGGCTTGATCGGCGTCACCGGCATCAAAAAAGCCTAGCTCGCTCGCTTCGTCCTCAATCCTTTCTTGTCGGTATACTGAGCCGACAAGAAAGGTTTTTTAATGAGGTGTTTGGTTTCGAGCCTTTCAAACCAGTTTGTCAAGACCCAGGGCAAACTCGATCGCGGCGCGCACGTTGCGCATTTTGGCGGGAGACAGGTGGGTAATGAATGATCCCAGATTAGCTTTTTGAATCGTCTGAATATTGTCACAATTAGCAGCACAATCGTTGAAAAGACCATCGGCGGGTGTTAGCGCAACTTGCGAAGGAATACCCCGAATGGTCGATGTGATGGGCACAACTGTAATACTTGTCAGGTAGGGTATCGCGGAGCTACGAGTTAAGATCAAGACGGGCCTTCGTTTGTCGGGCGCGCGAAAAGTGTACCAGTACACATCGCCTTGGTTCATTCCGCGCCCCAATCTTGCTCGTCAGCCCACTCGTCCACTTCGCCTGGATCTACTGGATATTGCGCATAGCCTTGTGCGTGCTGCTGCTCTAATTTCTGGATCGTGTGATGTTGGATCGCCGCCTTTAGCGCCTCACGTATAAAGGCAGAACGAGTTGTGTGAAGCTCTGTAATCACCTGATCGACTTCGGTCAGCAGTGGCTCGTCAATCGTCATTTGAATCGTTTTCATCATGCCCTCAGTATGTGGATGTTTATGTATAAACTAATCCACATACACATGTGTGTCAAGGCTTAACCGTGACAGATCATTATGGTAGACCGCATTGGATGGGACAATGCACCAATGTGAATCATCCGCATCTCAAGATCCGGCACGAGCTTGCACAGCAGGTTATAATTCGTCAAGAAAAAACATTCGAGCGATGGATACACGCGAACAGATCATCCAACTTGGTAAATGTCTGGCGGCGGAGGCGCAGGCGGGCTATATCGACGCGGTCAAGGGCGGCCTGGATGCCTTTCTCGCCGAGTGGGCAGCCGCAGCCAACGGCGCGCTAGAGATCCCGGCGGTGCAGGCGGCGCTCGTGCGGCTGCGCGGCTACGCGGCGCTCGAGCCCGACGATCGGCGGGCGCGGCTCGACGAATCGCTGGCGCAGTTGCGTGCGCTCTTCAGCAAGGAGCGCGCGGAGCCAGCCGCCAGGGCCAAAGCGGCCAGGACCAAAGCGCCTGCCGCGAAAGCGCCCGCTCCACGCGAGCCGCTGACTCTTGAGTCGCCGCTGTCGGCGTTTCCCGGCATCGGGCCTTCGCTGGCAAAAGCGTTTGTGCGGCTGCGCGTGCGCACCGTCGAGGATCTGCTCTATCATTTTCCGCATCGCTACGACGATTACTCATCGCGCACGACGATCGCCGAGCTGACCGTGGGAGCGACCGAGACGGTCGTCGGCGACATCGCCGAGGTCAAGACCTTCAACACGCGCACGAGTCTTGGCGGCGTGAACGTGGTGATTCAAGATGATACCGGCGCGCTCCAGATCACCTTTTTCGGCCAGAGGTGGCTGGTCAACCAGCTCAAGCTCGGCGATCGTATCGTGGTCAGCGGCAAGGTCGGCGCGTTCAACGGGCGGCTCCAGATGAATAGCCCCAAGTGGGAGCCGTACCGCGAGGATGCCCTGATTCACGCCGGACGCCTGGTGCCGGTCCATCCGCTGACCAAAGGCATGTACGAGCGCAACGTGCGCACCACGATCAAAAAGGTGATCGACGCGGCGGTGCCGCTGGTGCGCGAATACGTGCCCGATGAGGTCCGCGAGCGGGCCAGGCTGATCCCGCTGGACCAGGCGCTGGCGCAGGTCCATTTTCCCGACGATCACAAACGCTTGGCGCTGGCGCGCTACCGGCTGGGCTTCGACGAGTTTCTGTTTATTCAGCTTGGCGTGCTCCAGCGCAAGCAGCTCTGGCAGGGCGTGCCCGGCTACAGGCTCGATCTGCACCACGATGTCCACAGCGATTTCTTGTCGCGGCTGCCGTTCCAACTGACGGGCGCGCAGACTCGCGCGCTGGACGAGATCTTCGTCGATCTGCAACATCCCGTGCCGATGGCGCGGCTGGTCCAGGGCGATGTCGGATCGGGCAAGACGGTGGTCGCGGCTGCCGCGCTGCTTCAGGCCATCGCCAACGGCTTTCAGGGCGCGCTGATGGCACCGACCGAGATTCTGGCCGAGCAGCACTACCGGGGCTTGAAGCGAATTCTCAGCCAGGTGCGCGTGCCGCGCGACGCCAAGGACCTGGCCGAGCACAGCAGCGAGTGGAAGCAGCGCATCGAGCCGGAGCAGCTCAAGCGCATGCAGGAGCTAAAGCGGCTGCTCGGCATGAGCGACGAAGAAGATATGGACGGCGCGGGCGTGCGCGTGGCGCTGCTGACCGGCTCGCTCAAGACCAAGGAGCGGCGGCGGGTGCTGGAAAGCATCGCGAAGGGAGAGGTCGACCTGGTGATCGGCACGCACGCGCTGATTCAGGAGGGTGTGCTCTATAACAGCCTGGGCCTGGTCGTGATCGATGAGCAGCACCGCTTTGGCGTCGAGCAGCGCGAGCGGCTCAAAAGTAAGGGCCACAACCCACACCTGCTGGTGATGACCGCCACGCCGATCCCGCGTACGCTGGCGCTGTCGATCTACGGCGATCTGGATGCCTCGGTGATCGACGAGCGACCGCCGGGCCGTCAGCCGATCAAGACCAGATGGATTCGCAAAGCCGAGGTCGCCAAGGCCCACAAGCATATCCGCAAGGAGGTTGCGGCGGGACGGCAGGCCTTTGTGATCTGCCCGCTGGTCGAGGAGAGCGAGAAGCTGGAGCTGGCCTCGGCGGTCGAGACGCAGGAATATTTGCAGTACGAGGTCTTTCCCGATCTGCGGATTGGGCTGGTTCATGGCCGGATGAGCCAGGTCGAAAAAGATGAGGTCATGACGGCTTTCCGCGACCGAGCGTTCGATATTCTGGTCGCCACGGCGGTCGTCGAGGTCGGCATCGACGTGCCCAACGCGACGACGATCCTGATCCTGGGCGCCGAGCGCTTCGGATTGGCGCAGCTTCACCAGTTTCGCGGTCGCGTCGGGCGTGGCGCGCACCAGTCGTACTGCATCGTCGTCTCGGATGTGGAGAACGACGTCACCGAGCAGCGGTTGCGGGCGCTGGAAGAGAGCGAGGACGGCTTTGTGCTGGCCGACGTCGATCTCAAGCTGCGCGGGCCGGGCGAGTTCTTCGGGCGGCGACAAAGCGGCACGCCCGATCTCAAGATGGCCGAGTGGGGCGATACCCGTCTGCTGCATGCCGCCAGGCTAGAGGCGGAACGAATCTTGCTGCAAGATCGATCGCTTGAGCAGCCTGCGCACGCGCTGCTGAAAGACAAAGTTGCGACATTCTGGGCCAAAGCTGGCGACGCCAGTTGAGACATCCTGCCTGATCGCCCCTGCTGTTGATGTTCATCTCCTGACGCTGCTCGTATCACACGCATCGACAGGCTGGCGGTATGCGTACCGGGTAGGCGCTGGAGCATGATTCCGGCTTCGCGTCTACGATCGCGGCGCGGAAATTGTAAAGATCTATAGATTTTTTTCCGAAGATATGCTAGAAACGCATATGCGATTCTGATCGGTGACAAAGGATCACGACTATGCCGCGCCCATATTACGATCTACAGCTCCGCGAGCTTCAAGACGATCTGCTGCGCCTCGCCAGCCAGGTCGAATCCTCGATTGTTCGGGCGGTCGGTGCGCTGCGCGCGCAGGATGTGGACGAAGCGCGTAGCATCATCGCCGAAGACGACATGATCGATCGTGCGCAGTACGCGATTGAAGATAAGGCGCTGCATGTGATCGCCCGTCAAGCGCCGCTTGCCGCCGACTTACGGCTGATTAGCGCGGTCATCTCGATCGCCAGCGAGCTGGAGCGGATGGGAGATTACGCCGAGGGAATTGCTGAGATCACCATCCGTGGCGCGCACGAGCCGCTGCTCAAGCCGCTGGTGGATATTCCGCGCATGGCCGAGACATCGCAGCGGATGCTCCGGGAAGCGCTAGATGCCTTTGTCAGGCGTGACGCCGAGGCCGCGCGGCGTCTGGCGAGCGAAGACGATCAGGTCGATCAGCTGACCACCGTGATTCAAAATGATTTGCTCAAGCATATGATCGAGTATCCCGCGAACACCGAGCGCGCGCTGCACCTGATGTTCGTGGCGCATAACCTGGAACGGGTGGCCGACCGTGCTACCAATATCGCCGAGCGTGTCATCTTTCTTGTCACCGGCGAGGTGGTAGATCTCAATGATTAGCCGATACTCGATGAAGGATACTGCTGCACGATGAGGTGCCCTCCCATCACGTAACCCGTATCCTGCATCCTGCATCCTGCATCGGTGGTGTTATGAACCGGCAATTTTTTCAAGACCAACTGGACCGGCTGATGAACGACACGCTGGCGCTGGGCAGCCGTGTCGAAGAAGCGCTCGCCCAGTCCCTGCACGCGGTCAAGACCAACGATCTTGATCTGATGCAGCGCATCATCAACGACGACAAGCATATCAACGCGGCGGCGCAGGCGCTCCACGAGCGCTGCCTGACGTTGATTGCGCGACAGCAGCCCATGGCGGGCGATCTGCGTGAGATCAGCGTTGTGCTGAGCTTGCTGCCGGAGCTGGAGCGCATGGCCGATCATGCCGCGACGTGCTCCAAGATCGGGCGGCGCATGAACGCGGAGCCGAGCTTTGTGCCGTTGATGTCGATGGGTGGTATCTTCCCCTCGGCGATCCCTGAGATGGGCGAGCGCGTGCTGCGCCTGCTTCAGGCGGGGCTGGATGCGCTGGCGCGGCGCGACGCCGCCTATGCCGAGCAGCTCTGCCGTGACGACGACGAGATCGACCACCTCTATCGGCGGCTGTTCCGCGAGACGATCGAGCTTGCGCGCACGCAGCCCGATTACAGCGATGAGGCGATCCATCTGCTGACGCTGGCGCATAATCTCGAACGCATCGGCGATCGAGTCACAAACCTGGCCGAGCAGGTGATCTTCTTGCTGCGCGGCGAGATCGTCGAGCTGAATACGTGAGGAAGCACAAGGGCAGAGAGAACAAAGCACAAAGAACCAGGCATGAGCGCCGCCGGGCCGGCGGGTGAGGGCCTGGACTCGGCGCGCAGGAAACAGGAAACGGCTATAATGGTAGCTACGGATATAGCTTGCATAGAAGATTCGGAGCTTCATGTTAGATCAACTGCGACGGATTCGGTTTACAGAACTTCAGCTACTCATCACCGCGCTGCTGTTTTTTGCCAGCGGCTACCTGCTGGCGTCGCTGTCGGGCATCGGGACTGAGCAGCAGACGCTCCGGGATCTGCTGGGGCTGCTCTGGCCGTCAAGTCTGCCGATCCTGCTGTTCGTGCTGATCAGCTTTATCTTGAGCTGGCGGCTACCCCGCGCCGATCAGCTGATCCTGCCGCTGGTGGCAGTGCTGTCGGGCATCGGGCTGCTGTGGAACGCCCGGCTCCAGGGCAGCTTCGATCAGCTGTACGGCCCCGACTACTACGGCAACATCGCCTCGAAGCAGGCGGCGTTTGTGCTGGCGGGCGCGCTCCTGCTGCTCGGCATGGCGCTCGCGCCCCTCGACCGCATCTTTATCCGGCTTCAGCGCATGTCGTTCATGGACTGGCTCAAGAACCATCGCTGGATCTGGATCATCCTTGGGCTGGCGCTGGTGGCGATCACGCTGGTAGCCGGGAAAGGCCCCGAAGGACAGGATCAGCGGCTGTGGATCGACCTGGGACCGTTCAACCTTCAGCCATCCGAGCTGCTCAAGGTGATCCTGGTGATCTTCCTGGCCTCGTACCTGGACGAGCACCGCGAGGTGATGAACGAGGTGCCCTTTCGGATCGGGCGGCTGCGCCTGCCGCCGCTGCCCTACCTCCTGCCGATGGTCGGCATGTGGGGCCTGACGATGGGCATCATCATTATCCAGCGCGACCTGGGCGCGGCGCTGCTGCTCTTCACGCTCTTCCTGGCGATGCTGTACGTCGCCACCAGCAAGGGCTGGTATGTCGTCGCTGGCCTGGGCGCGTTTGCCGCCGGGGCGTTTGTGCTCAACCGCGCCATCTCGCGCGTCGCTGAGCGCGTCCAGCTCTGGCTCGATCCGTGGTCGCTGGCGAACGGCTACCAGCCGGTCCAGGGCGCGTACGCGATCTCTGCCGGTGGCGTCTTCGGCACCGGGCTGGGCCAGGGCCTGCCGGCCTACATTCCGGCCTCGCACACCGACTACGCTTTTGCCGGACTGGCCGAGGAGCTGGGCATCGCCGGGGCGATCGGCATCCTGATCGTCTATCTGCTGCTGATGTACCGGGGCTACCATACCGCGCTCTCGATCAACAGCCGCTTCCGTGGCTTCGAGCAACTGCTGGCGATCGGGCTGACCTCGATCCTGGCGATCCAGACGTTTATTATCGTCGGCGGCAACCTGCGGGTAATCCCGCTGACCGGCATTACGCTGCCCTTTATTTCGTACGGCGGCTCGTCGGTGCTGATCAACTTCTTGATCGTCGGCCTGCTGCTGCGGATCTCGTCGAATGTGGCGCGGACGTGACGCGCAGCCGCTACGTCGCGCCGGAGCTACGAAGCCAGGTTTTATCGCAAAGCCTGGCTTCGTTATTTGATCGGCTCTGGATCGCATGACTTCGCAGATACAGCCTCGCTCGACCGGCGTGCCGCGTCCTTTCTGGATCGCCGTCTTCTGGGCCTGGGCCGGTCTGGGTATCTTTGAGCTGCTGCTGCCGCTCTATGGTCGGGCGCTCGGTGCCGACAGCACGACGATCGGCTGGCTCTTTGGCGTGTTCTCGTTCACGGCGCTGCTGCTGCGGCTGCTCATAGGTCGTGTGCTGGACCACGCGCCGCGCCGCCCGATCTTTGTGCTGGGCCTGCTGCTGTACGTCCTGGCGCTGAGTCTCTTCGCGGTGGCGCAGACGGTTTCGATGGTGGTTGTGGCGCGGCTGCTGCAAGGGCTTGGCTCGACGACCGCCTGGCTGACGGCGGCGGTGCTCCTCGCCGACTGGGCGCAGGCCGATCAGCAGGCCCGGCTGTTTGGACGCTACCAGATGATCAGCGTGCTTGGCTCGGTGATCGGCGCGGTATGGGCGGGCGCGCTGATGATCCTGCTGGACGGCGAGACGCGCGCGGCGCTGCTCGACGCATTGCGCCTGCTGGAAGGCTCGATCGTCGGCGATCTCCAGGGAGCGCTGGTCGCGGCCCTGCCGCCGCCGTGGTCGCCGCTGGCCGTGCTCCACCTGATTTTCGCTGGAAACGCGCTCTTTGCCGCGATCGGCTGGCTGGCCGCGCTGCGCATGCCGGAGCCGCAGCGCCACCACGCCGCGACCCAGATGCCGCGTACGCTTGTGCGGGAGCGCCTGCCGCTGCTGACGATCGCGCTGCTGGTAGGGCTGGCAGGTGGCCTGACGCTGCCGATGCAGGTGCTGCTGATGGACGATCGATTCGCGCTGGGCGGTGCTGGTGTGGCGCTGGTGTATGCCGTGCCCGGCGTCGTCTATGGCGTCGCGCCGGAGCCGCTGGGCAGGCTTGCCGATCGCTGGGGGTATCGTCCGGCGGCGCTGTGCGGCCTGGTCTGCCTGGCGCTTGCGTCGGCGCTCCTGCCGATCATGCCGAACGTGCCGGTCGCGATGCTCGTGCTGTGCCTTGAGGCTCTCGGAGCCAGCATTGTCTCTCCGGCGCTGCTGGCGCTGGTCGCGGCGGGCAGCGCGCACGCTCGCGGCAGCGCCTACGGCCTGTTCACCATGGCGAGCCTGCTTGGCACGGCTGTCGCATCGCCGGTGGGCGGGCGGCTGTATGCGTATCTGCCGGGGCTGCCGTTCTGGCTGGCGGCGGTCTGCCTCGTCGTGGCAATGCTGGTGGTTGGGCGGCTGCGAGGGACAGGAAGTTGAGTTTCAAGTTCCAAGTTTCGAGTGCAGGCCCTCACCCCGCTTCGCTCCGCTCAGCACCCCTTCCCCGCCCTCGCGGGTCCCTTTCCCGCTCGGTGTGCGCAGGCGAGGGGAGAAGCGGTTCTTGGTTCTTGGCACTTGGTTCCTGGTTCTCCGCTTGTTCCTTTGTTCTCTTGTTCTCTTGTTCCTTTGTTCTCTGTTCTTTGTTCTTTGCTACGCAAACATCCGGTAGTTGAGGAAGGGAAAGAGATTATCCAGCTCGGCGATCTCGCTCAGGTAATTCTCGGCATCAGGCGATGGCTCGTCGCGCTCGATGTAGTAGATCAGCCGATCGAAGCGCGACAGATGCTCGTCGAAGCGGCGCTGCGCGTAATCCTGGGCCGCGCCTGTCGCGATCAGCGCCGCCCAGTCGCCGCTCTGTCCCAGCAGCAGCTCACGCGCCGCCTGGCTCAGCAGCTCCTCTTCTAAGCCTTCGGCGGTCGGGTGGAGTCTGACGACCGCCGCAAAGGTGCTGGACGCCTGTTGGAGCCGCTGCCGCAGCGGGTCAATCAGCGGCGTGTCAAACAGCGGATTGGCCTCATGGGCTATCGCATCCAGCCTCGGCAAGGACGTGTAGACCTGGCTGAGCGTTGCCAGACGAATGTCGTCGGCGTCGATCAGCCGGTTGACCACGCTTTGAAGCCAGCGCACGCCCTCGAACCACCAGTGCCCGAACAGCTCGGCGTCGAAGGCGATGACGACCGTCGGCTCAGCCGCGTGTGCTGAGGCCGCGTGCAGCCGCTCACGGATCGCGCGGACAAAATGCTCGGCGTGCTGCTCCACGCGGCTAAACGCCAGATACGGATCGTACCAATCTTTGTTTTCGGCTGGCACGTCGGCACCTGTTACGCGCCAGTAGGCCAGCCCCGACGTCGGGTGATCGCGGTAGAACTCGCGGTACAGCCCATCGCCGGGATAGCCGATGCCGGGCGCAAGCACATGCTCGGCCAGCACATGATCGGGATGAACCGTCGGCAGGCCATGGGCGTCCTGACTGATCCCTGTTCGCTCCTGGTGCGTGCCGACCGCGTAGCGTAGCCCCAGCTCACGAGTGTATGTCTGCAAGGCTGGCGCACCGCCGCTGGGCAGCCACAGCCCGCTCGGACGCTGCCCAAGCTGCCGCAGGACGACGAGCGCGCCCGCCTCAAGCTGCGCGCGAATTTCACGCGATGAAAGCTGCGGCAAATAGGCGTAGGTCGCAGGAGCCAGCAGCATCTCGGTGCTTTCGCGGATCAAGCTCCGAATCGTCGCCGTGAGGTTACGCCCAAAGCGCTCGACGAAATTGTGCTCGATCACGTCGATCCAGTCGATGTAGAACCGGGCCAGGTAGGCCGCGTGGCTGTTATGCTGCGCTTCAAAGTCGGCCAGATCCTCCGCCGCGCGCTCGCGAAGGTTGCCCAGCCAGACGATAAAATGCTTGGCGATGACCGGATCGGCGAGCTGCTCCAGCAGCACCGGGCTGATCGAGACGGTCAGCGGCCACGATCGCCCGGACGAGCGCAGGTCGTGCAGCATGGTCAGCAGCGGCACGTAGCTCTCGGCAATAACCTCGTGCAGCGATTCCTCGCCGTGCGGCCAGCGACCCGCGCGGCGCACATAGGGGAAGTGCGCGTTGAGCACTATGGCGACGTTGCCATTGATCATTCGTGTTCAGCCATTACGGAGCGAAGCCAGTGCCGAGGATCGCCAGGAACCAAAAGCCACAAACTGCACAAAATCCCAGCACCGTCAGCCCAACGTTGATCCAGCCCAGGACGATCCCGGCCTGTGCCATTCCTTCGCCCGTGAGACGACCGCCGGAGACGCGGATCTCTTTTTGCGCGTTGCGGCCCAAAATAATCGCAGGAATTGCGCCAAGAATCCATAGTCCGAGAAACGATCCAATGCCCAGGAGCAGGGCAATCAATGCGGTATTGCTCGTGACGCCGTACGCAGTCTGTGTCTGGTACTGGCCTGGCGGGCTGTACTGCGGCGCTGACGACGGAGGAACCGTAAACGGCTGTCCGCTCGTGCTCGGCGGAGCGGGCGAATCGTACACACGCGCATGAGCATCTGCGGCTGGCGATGTCGGCAGGCGATCGGCTTGGGTTTGTGGTAGGCTGCTCTGATTCAAGCTAATGGTGGGGCCAGTAGCTGCCGGTGTGGATGATGTTAACGGAGTGCCGCAGCGAAAACAGAATGCTGCACTCGCTTCATTCGTCGCGCCACACACAGGACACGTCATCGTCCGATCCTTTCGGCTCTAAGCTCAATGCCAGTATCATAGCAGAACATCGCTCGCGGTGTCCATAATCCTGGCAAACGGATTGCTGATAGGATGACATAAGGAGGCTTGTATGATTTATACGCTTATCTTCGGTACTCCTGTCCAGAGCAGCGATAAGCAGATTGGAAGGCTGGAGCGGATTATCGTTGACAACGGGATCGCCAATCAGGTGACGATCAATCCTGGCTTGCTGGGAACCGAGCGGGTGGTGCCGATCACCGTGCTGGAAGAGACTTCTGCCGATGTGATCCGTATGAATGCCTCGAACGATGAGTGGAAGGCATTCGCGGCCTATCAGATGCAACAGTCGTTAAGTAATCCGGTCGAGGATACGCCCAATCTGTCGGCGCTGACGACCGATCAGGTGGTGGCGGGCGGCATTACCGACTCCAGCCATCCCACGAGCGATACTGGCGCGCGCCGCACCCAGCGCACCGTAGGTGATACCTCGGTGGTGCTGTCGTCGCGGACCAAGATTGTGGATGACACTGGCGCAACCAAGCAGCGTTGTCTCAAGGGGCTGGTCGTCGATACCGGACGACCGCAGCAGCTCGTGCTGGACGATGATAGCGCGGTGCCGTTCGAGGCGATCACGCTGCTCGACGAGAACCAGATTCATATCGGCGGTGCGCATCAGGCGCCTGTGCTGGGTGCCGATCAGGAGGGCATTACTCCGACGCTTGAGCAGCCGCTCGCCGAGCGCGGCGTCAACGACGACCAGATCGTTTCTAGAGGCGAGTAGGCCTTTCTATCCTGTCTGATCCGCGAGACGGCGATGCTCAACCTTCGTCGAGCGTCGCCGCCTGATTCCACCGGTCCTCGATGTATCTTCAGCGTCACCATCTCGCCGCGCTTTTCGATCTGGCCGCCGCCGATGCAGAGGTCTGCGGCGTGCTGCTCGGACGCCGAGCGCCACACATCGCGCTCACTATGATCGTCGCCGGGCACAACGTCCACCCGACGCCACGGCAGCATTTTTTGCTCGACGCGCCGACTCTGCTCAAGGGTGATGCGCGGGCACGCGCCGCAGGCGATGAGCTGATCGGCTTTTACCACAGCCACCCTAACGGCAGCGCCGTGCCTTCGCCCCACGATCGCCGCGATGCCTGGCCGGGCTATGTGTATCTGATCGTCGCCGTCGAGCGCGGCCAGCCCCGATCGGTCTGCGCCTGGATCTGCGATGCTGCGGGCACACTCCGTCCTGAGCCGCTGCTGCCGCTTACAGCCGCGCACAGCTAGCCCGGCGTCCGGTGAGCGCTCACGACAGCAGTTGTTTGGCGTCGTCGCCGTAAATATCGACGATCTGCCCGTTGAACCTGGCTCCCTCCGCGTCTGCCAGCGCCGCGATCAGCCGTCCTGGCGTCTCGGCCTGCTGGAGCTGGCCGCTGGCGTAAAATTCCTGGAAGCGCTCGGCAACGCGCTCGCCGACAACCTCCACCGGCTGCTCGCGAATCGCGGTCTGCATCACTGTGTCCACGACGCCGGGATAGACGCAGATCGCGGCGACGCCGCTGCTTTCCAGCTCCAGCCCAAGCTGGCGCGTCAGCATGTCCAGGCCCGCTTTCGATACCGAGTATGGACCGGCGCGCTCAAGCGGGTTGCGCGCCGCTCCCGATGAGATGTTGATGATGCGGCCCCAGCCCAGCGCCACCATCTGCGGCAGCACCGCGTAGGCCAGCCGAAACGGCGCGACCAGGTTGATCCACAGCGAGCGCTCCCAGGCGTCGGCGTCCAGCTCCCAGGTCAGGCCGAACGGCCCGACCGCCGCCGCGTTGTTCACCAGCACGGCGATCGGGCCGAGCGTGGACTGGACTTCTTGCACGAGCGCCCGCGCGGCCTCGGTGCTGGCTAGGTCGGCTGGCACCGCCAGCGCCGTGCCGCCGCGCTGCTCGATCTCCGCGACAGCGGCGTCTAGCTCGGCCTTGTTGCGAGCCGCGACCGCGACATGCGCGCCCCGGCGGGCCAGCTCAAGCGCGGCTGCTCGCCCGATCCCGCGACCGCCGCCTGTCACCAGTGCTACTTTTCCGGTCAGTTCGCTCATTGGTTACTCCTTATCGACGCGGGATTGCACAAGATGGCGTGCTGCCCTGATAAACACGAGAAACATGCTCGTATCGCCCGCAAAAACCGCGAGATTCTGATTGGGGCTGTTGGTTTTGGTCGGCTACTGCGCTAGAATCTCGTCGGCGCGTATGGCTAAGCCTCCAAGGATTGCCGTCTGCACCAGCTCTGCTCCGCGTACGATCTGCGTCATTTGATACGCATCATGCCTGGGCTGTGTGTAGACCATGACGATCTCGTGCTGTACGTCGAGCAGCCAGACTTCGGGGATATCGGCCTGGGCATAGCGTGGGATCTTAACCTCGCGATCGTACTCAAGCGATGTCTCCGCCACCTCGATCACCAGCAGCACATCCTCAGCCGATGGATGCGCGGCTGCGTAGAAGTCGGCGCACGGCTGAAGGACGGCAATATCCGGCTCTGGCTCCGAGTAATCGTTGAGGCGGATAGGGTTTTGCACGCTAATGATCGCCCTATCACCCAATCGACGTGTCAGGAGGGTATTCAAGCGGTTAACGCACGCAGCATGGCAGCTACCAATCGGGATCATTTCCAGAATCTCGCCGTCGATGAGCTCCACAAGATCGTGCTCCTGTAGAATGCCAGCTTCAACCATGCGATTGTATTCACGAACGGTAAATTGTCGGCGGGCTACCTGTACAGCCATAGGACCTCGCTCGCTCACCCTGAGTATGATAACGTGCCTTTTCCTGCTTCCTTACTGATTGGAACTATTGTAGCACGGCGTATTCCAGGCCAAAATAACGCCATGATGCATAGCGAAACGTGATCGACGGGGATGCCCAACAGCGGCGAGGACACATCCTCACCGCTGTTGTCGCAGTCGTATCGAGTGGTTAGGGCATGATCAAGGATTATGTGGGGGCACGCTCCACCCCCGGCCTGGCGGCCCTTTGTTCTTTCTTCCCGCGCTACCTCGGCACGATACTGCTCGGCTCGTCCGCCACCGTCGCCACGCCCAGCAGGCCAAGCGCGCGTAGCAGCTGCGTATCCTCGGACTGTAGGATCTCGGCATCCGACAGCCTGCGCGCCGTGCTTGGCGTCAGCGCCCGCACGCCACTGGGCAGCGAGACAGCGATGTCGGGCTTGACGCCCTGGTGACGCAGCTTGCGGCTGTTCGGCGTCAGCCACTCCGACGTGCCCAGATAGACCGCCGAGCCGTCTTCGAGCGGGATCGGCGTCAGGACCGTGCCCAGGCCGATCGTCTGCACGCCGATGATCGTCGCGCGACCGTGGTCTTGCAGCGCTCCCGCGAAGATCTCCGACGACGACGCGGAGCCGCCGTTGATCAGCACGACGATCGGCAGCTCCGTCTCAGGCTGCGACTCGTTCGTCTTGTACACATCCTCGCTGCCGTTGCGGTCGCGCACCCGCAGCACCACCTCATCCTCCGGCAAGAACTGGCTGGTGACGCTGATGGCCTGATCGAGCAGGCCGCCGGGATTGTTGCGCAGGTCAAGGATTAGCTTCTGCGCGCCCGCTTTTTTCGCGTCGGCTAGCGCCTGCTGCATCTCTTTCGTCGCGCTCTGCGAGAACTGCGAGAGCCGGATGTAGCCGACGGTGCCCGGCAGCATATGCCAGGTGACGGCGGGCACTGTGATCGCCGCGCGGGTGATCGTCACCTCGACGGGCGCTTCTTCGTCAAGATGGCGCAGTTGCAGCGTTACGGTCGTGCCCGGCTCGCCGCGCACCCGATCGACCACCTCGTCGATCGTCATGCCCTGCGCGTCTTCGCCGTCGATGCGCAGGATGATGTCGCCGGCTTTGACCCCGGCTGCCTCGGCGGGAGAGCCCTCGATCGGCGCAGTGATCGACGGGAAATCGCCGACCTGATTGATGTACGCGCCGATGCCTTCGTACTTGCCCTGCTGCTCTTCGCGCTCTTCCTGGTACTCTTCGGCGGTGCTGTAGCGTGTATGCCCGCGATCGTTGAGCGTGTCGAGCATGCCGTTGATCGCTCCTGCGATCATCTCATCGGGATCGGCTGCTTGAGGATCGAGGAACTGCGTCTCGGCGAGATTCCAGACTTTCCAAAAATTGCTGAACTTCTGGCAGACATCGGCGGACTCGGTACACTGGCCGGAGCTGGCCGCGCCCTGAACATAGCCAGCGCCGGTGCCCAGCGCGAGTGTGCAGCCCATCAGCAGTGTCACCAGCCACAGGGGCGGTCGCCACGATACGACACGCTTCATCTCATTCACTCCTCAAACATGCACAAATAAGGCGTTAAACCTGATCTCTGTTTCGATCTTGTATCACGTAGTATAATACCGAACTATCTTAAATGTTGGCTAAGAACCGCGATGCAGGCGGTCGATCGGCTGTCTGGCGCTGCTCGCACAGGCTGCGCCCGGTTGTGACCTTTCAGATAGGAAATCATGCCAAAAGTATTACATCTGGCCGATATTCATATCGGCATGGAAAACTACGGTCATCTCAACCCCCAGACAGGCTTGCATAGCCGGCTCGAAGATTATCTGCGCCGCTTCGACGAGGTGCTCGACTATATTTTCGAGCACGAGCCGGTCGATCTGGTGCTGATTGCTGGCGATATTTACAAAAATCGTACCCCCAATCCCACGCACCAGCGCGAGTTTGCCCGGCGCGTCAACCGGATTGTACGCGCTGGCCTGCCGGTCTTTATCCTCACCGGCAACCACGACGCGCCCGCCGCCAACGCTCGCGCCCACTCGGTCGAGATCTTCGATACGCTTGAAATCGAACGGGTGACGATCGCGTCCAAGATGCGCGTTCATCTGATCGATACGCAGCGCGGCCCGCTTCAGATGATCGCGATTCCCTGGCTCAATCGGCAGGCACTGCTGACCAAGGACGAGATGATCGGCCTGCCGATGGGCGCGCTTGAGGTCGAGATGCTGAGCCGTGTCAGCGCCTTTATCGAGAGCACGCTCGAACGGCTCGATCCCGATATTCCAACGGTGCTGTCGTTTCATGGCACCGTCGGCGGCGCGACCTACGGCGCGGAGCGCAGCGTGATGCTGGGCCATGATCTGGTGGTGCCGAGCTCGCTGCTCGCCGCGCCGGGCATCGACTATGTGGCGCTGGGACATATTCATAAGCATCAGGCGATCGGATCGCAGCCGCCCGTGGTCTATCCCGGCAGCATCGAGCGGATCGATTTTGGCGAGGAGCACGAGGCCAAGGGCTTTGTGATCGCCCATATCGAGAAGGGCAACACAAGCTGGCGCTTCGTCGAAGTCAGCGCGCGTCCGTTCGTCACGGTGCGCGTCGATGTGCGACAGCACGCCGATGCCCAGGAGCGTATCCGGCGGGCGATTGCGAAGCATCATCTGCAAGATGCGATTGTGCGCGTGCTGATCGATTGTACGCTGGCGCAGCGGCAGACGATCGACGAGCGCGCGATCCGCGTGCAGGTCGAGGAGACGGGCGCGCATGTGGTCGCGGCTATCGCGCTTGAGGTCGAGCGCAGCAGCCGTGGTCGTTTCGCCGAGGTTGCCGAGCAGGTTCGGGATGGGCTGACGCCGCAGCGCGCGCTGGAGCTATATTTGCAGACCAAAAACGTGCCCGCCGAGCGACAGGCCAGGCTGTTGCAGGCGGCGGCGGGCCTGATGCAGCGCGAGATTTAGCCCGCATCTGCACAGATCTGGTCTATAAAGCCGCGCGGCTCCTGGATCACCCAGGAGCCGTGCGCCGTGTGGAGTGTGGGGCTGCTTACTGTGCCCAGATGGCCCACATATCTTCTTTGCCGTTGTTGGTCAACTGGACCTGACCGCTGCCGTCGCGGTTCATGACGTAGATCTCGTAGTCGCCGTCGCGGTCGCTCTGGAAGACGATGCGGTTGCCATCCGGCGACCAGGTTGCGGCTTCGTCGAGGCCGTTGCTCGTAGTGATGCGCGCCTGGCGTCCGCCGTCGATCGCCATCGTGTAGATCTCGTGGTTGCCGTCGCGGTTGCTGTTGAAGACGATCAGCGTGCCGTCAGGCGAGACGCGCGGGAAACGATCTTCGCTGGTGTTGTTGGTCAGACGGGTCGACTCTGCCGGAACCGGCGAGATCAGCTTGGTCACTTCCAACTGGTTGCGCTTATCCATCGAGTAGCTCAGCGTCGCGCGGTAGATCTCCCAGTTGCCCTGGCAGTTGCTCTCGTACACCAGGCCAGAGCCGTCAGGCAGCCAGGTCGGGTACTGGTTGACGCAGCCGACGGTATCCGTCAGGCGGGTCGGCTCAGCCGTGCTGCCGATGTTGAGCATGTAGAGATCCTGGTTGCCGTCTCGATCCGACACGAACGCGACCTTAGTGCCATCGGGCGAAACCGCCGCGTTGTAGTCGTTGGCGTTGCTGGTATGGAGCCGCTGGAAGCTGCCGCCGGAGGTCGTCATGCTGACGAGCTGCGCCTTGTCGTTGAAGCGCTTGCTGTGGCCGACGATCCGAATCTTAGCCGGGTCCCACGAGCGCAGCACCGAGTACGGGTTAGTCTCCTTGGTGTTGCCGGTGATCGCGCTCTGGCCGTTGCCGTTGGCGTCCATAGTGTAGGTGTTGAACTCCGTGGTGTCGCGCTTGGAGGCGAAGGCGATCGGCAGGCCCGGATCGGACGAGGCCCACGGCATGCCCAGATCGGTGTAGCGCCACTGGAAGTAGTGCTGCCCGACGTTGCCCATCTCCACCTGATACTGCGCCGGGTTGGACGGCGTGTAGGTCAGCACGCGGCGCTCGTAGATCTGCACCATGATGTCTTTATCCTGACCGCCGACCCGCGCGGTGATCCAGTAGGGATCGGTGATCGGATAGCCGAACGCCTCGATCGCCGAGACACCGGGAACGTTGTTGCGGAAGTCGTTGAAGACGCGCGGCACGTTGTGGCCGGTCACGCTCTCGTAGGCGACAATATCGGTGCCGGGCTTGTCTGCCAGATCCTGGCGGAAGCCGATCGTGCCGTTCTTGTCGAAGGTTGCGCCGACGCGCTGGCCGACCTTGTTCTGATCGCGGTACGGGTTGTCGGTGGTGGCAACGTTGCGGAAGCTGGCGTAGGTCGGAGCGTTCGGGTTATCCTTGGCCGGATCGCCCGCTACCGGGATGTCGGCAGGCGCGCGCTGCTCGTTCTCGGCCTCGGTGGTCGCGTCGCCGAGCTTCACGCGGCCCGAAACCATCTCGACCGGAAGCAGGCCATTGGTAACGCCGCCAAGCGGCCCGGCGGTATTGCTGGGATTGTTGATCTCCATGCGCGCTTTGTCGAAGTACTGCACCAGGCGCGTGCCGCTGGGCGATTGCCTGTAGAACTCGCGGTAGTCGAACCACGGGCTAGGCCCCCAGGTCCACGAGCGGTTGGTGCGGCCCTGCTGAACCGCCAGATCAGAGTTGCGCCAAACCGTCTCGAAGCGAGAAGAAGCGAAGCTGGCGCGGTTGTTGCTCCAGGGTCCTGCCTGGGCTGGCAGGGCGCTGATCAGCACCGCGCCCAGTGTAGAAGCGGCCAGCCCTTGTTTGAGCCAGCGCATTGAACGATAATAAGCCATGGTATCCTCCTGCGAACTCGGTTATGTGAGAGCGTTTCTGTCTTTCGATGTCTCGATTGTAGCAAGATCCGATCATCGCTAGAATGAAGTGCTTGTGAAAAGGCGCTGATTTTAGCACAATACCCGTATCAGGTTCAGGCTACCATAATATGTGCCACGATTACGGGCATCGTCCATTGGTCCACGTTCATGTACGACGTATTCTTGTACATGACATAATTTTAGCTTTTGACCATTGATTCGTACACTTGTCAAAACGCTTTTTTGCCGGGTATCTTTCGCATATGCAACCACTACATTCATTACTCTGGCCGACAACGGCCACAATCACGACGAATAATCGCCTTTCGCTTGCGGGATGCGATACTGTCACGCTGGCTCAGGAGTACGGTACGCCGCTCTACGTCCTCGACGAGGCGACGCTGCATGGTGCGGCGGCGCGCTTTCTAGCCGCGCTCCGGCGGGCCTATCCGGCTGACAGCGCGGTCCATTACGCGGGCAAAGCGCTGCTCAACACCGCCGTTGCTCAGCTTGTCGCGCGCTGGGGCCTGGGCCTCGACTGTGTATCACTGGGCGAGCTGGCGATCACGCGGCGGGCGGGCGTTGCGCTGGAGCATGTTCACCTGCACGGCAATGCCAAGCCGCGCAGTGAGCTGGTGCAGGCGCTAGCGTGGGGCGTAGGCCGGATTATGGTCGATAGCCTGGATGAGCTGCGCGTGCTGGACGAGCTTACCCGCGATCGACTCGCCGCAGGGCACGCGCCCCAGCCGATTCTGCTGCGGGTCAACCCCGGCGTCGATGTGCATACGCACGCACATATTCAGACCGGGCAGCTTGATTCTAAGTTCGGCCTGCCCATCGCGACCGGCCTGGCGCTTCAGGCGGTCGAATACGCGCTTCAGTCGCCGGGGCTTGAGCTGGTGGGCATTCATGCACATCTCGGCTCGCAGATCGCGGAGCTGGAAGCGCTGGCGCTGGGTGTTGAGCGCTTGCTGGCGCTTGCCGCCGCTCTCGGCTCCCGGTATGGCTGGCATCTGCGCGAGCTAAGTCCGGGCGGCGGGCTGGGCGTGCCCTATCGCGCCGAAGATCCTGCGCCAGAGATCGAGGCATATGTGCAAACGCTGGCAGATGCCGTGATCGCGGGCTGCGAGCGCTGGAGCATGCCGCTGCCAAAACTGGTGATCGAGCCTGGCCGCTCGCTGATCGCGCGGGCGGTGGTGGCGCTGTACGAGGTGCTGGCCGTCAAGACGGTTGAGGGCGTGCGTACATTTGTCGCCGTGGATGGCGGCATGGGCGATAACATTCGGCCCGCGCTGTACGATGCGCGCTACACCGTGCTGCGGGCCGATCGGGCCGTGGAGCCGCCGACCGAGCGAGTGACAGTGGTGGGCCGCTACTGCGAGAGCGGCGATGTGCTGCTGCGCGATGTGCTGCTGCCGCCGCTTGAGCCGGGCGCGCTGCTGGCTATTCCGATGGCGGGCGCATATACCTTGAGCATGGCAAGCACCTATAACTTAGTGCCGCGTCCGCCGCTGGTGCTGGTACGAGCCGGGCATTCGCACGTGCTTCAGCGCCGGGAAACCGTGGACGATCTGGCCCTGCGCGATCTGGCTGCGCCACCTGATTCGGGCAGCGAGGCAAATATAGGACCAAATTCCTAGTGATGTGCCCGTATCTTTACGGGAAGCGCCCCGGTCAAAAAAGCAACAAACAGTACGTCGCAATCGTCCTGAGAAGCACTTGTTATCGTTCTTGCCTGCGACGTACCCTAGCGAAAGGATCTCGACATGCGTTTACGACGCACATCCCTAGCTGCGACTCTGATCGCTGCGCTCAGCTTGGTTGGCTGCGGCACACCCGCCGACCTGCCCGTCACGGGGCAGTTGCCGCCGAAGCAGGCGCAGCCAACCCCGACGCTTGTACCAACGCCGAGCGCGTCGCCGTCGCCGAGTCCGAGTGGCTCGCCCTCGCCGAGCGCATCGCCCTCGCCGAGCGCATCGCCCAGTCCGAGTGGCTCGCCCAGCCCCAGCGCGTCGCCGTCGCCGAGTCCGAGCGGATCGCCCTCGCCGTCGCCGAGTGGCTCGCCCTCGCCCAGCCCCAGCGCATCGCCGTCGCCGAGTCCGAGCGGATCGCCCTCGCCGTCGCCGAGTGGTGCTCCGGCGGCGGGTCATCCGATCGCGCGCGTGATCGCCGAGGAGTTCGGTGTGCCGGTCGCGGAAGTCGAAGGCTACCATGACGAGGGCATCGGCTATGGCATCCTGGCGCAGTTCTACAGCATCGCCAACAACCGCTGTGGTGGGACCAGCTCCTACACAGTCGCTCAGTTGGTCGAGATGAAGCAGAGCGGCATGGGCATGGGCGAGATCCGCAAGCAGGCGCTCGGCAGCGCATCTGCGAAAGACTGTAACCTGGGCCGTCTGAAGCAGGGCGATCTGGACGAGGCCGACGCCGAGGTTGAGCGCGCCAAGGAGAAGGCCAAGGACCAGGGATCGGCTAAGAAGCCAAGCCCGGAGCAGCCAGCGGCACCGGAGCAGCCAAAGAAGAAGCCGCAGCCGCCGAAGCCCTCCAAGCCCGACAAAGCTACCAAGCCTGCCAAGCCTGCGCCGCAGCCCAAAGCGCCGGATCATGGTAAAGGCGGCGAGGGCGGCAAGGGCAAAAACAAATAAGCGTTCTGCGATACCGCAGCTTTTCACGCCGGGGCTATCTGCTCCGGCGTGAAGTGTTAAGGTCGCGTACAATGTGTACAGGAATACGGGGGAGCTGCTATGTATCCAGAAGTATTGCCTGTGCTGCGCTGCCCAACCTGCGCCGCCGAGTCGCTGGAACTGCTGGGGCCGCTCCATGAGCACGACGAGATTGCTGCGGGAGCGCTCCGGTGCCGTGATTGCAGCGCGCAGACGGCGATCCGCGCTGGCATCTGGGATGCTCTTGGCGACGCTCCGGTGCCGCTGACGCCCGCCCAGTTGACCAATTATCTGCCGCTGACGGCGCGCGTGTACGAGCCGCTATGGCGCAGGTTCTCG
>DASUTC010000363.1 GCA_036374795.1 Herpetosiphonaceae bacterium | reverse complement strand
CGCGCCTGCGTGTAGGCCGTCTCCAGATCCCCCACCAGGATGCGCCACCCGACGCCGTCGATCACCAGATGATGCGCCGCCACCAGTACGCGCGCCCCCTGCGCCGGACCCAGCTCGTACCATCCCACCCGCAGCAGCGGGCCGGTCCGCAGATCGAAGCCGCGCTGCGCCTCGGCCAGGTGCGCCTCCAGCGCCCGCTGCCGCTCCGCCGCCGGGAGCGCCGCCAGATCGACGTGCGCGACGGGCAGCGACGCGGGCGGCGCGAGCGTGAGGGCGGGACCCCGCTCGGTGTCGCGCACGCGCAGCCGCAGGCCATCATGGTGGCGCAGCACGGCGTCCACTGCCGCCTGGAGCGCCGCTGCCTCCAACGGCTGGCGCACGTCGAGCAGCACGGCCTGGTTGAAATGGTGCGGCTCATCCAGGGCTTGGGCAAAGAACCAGTGCTGGATCGGCGTCAGCGGCAGCGGCCCGGTGATGAGATCCTGTCGGGCGGTGACGGGGGCCGCCGTGCCGACGACCGCCGCGAGGGCGCTGAGCGTCGGGTGGGTGAAAAGCTGCTTGGGCGTGAGGTGCAGCCCCACCGCCTGGGCGCGGGCGACGACCTGCAAGCTGAGGATCGAGTCGCCGCCGAGGGCAAAGAAGTCATCGTCGCGGCCCACCTGTGCCACGCGCAGCACCGCCGCCCAGATCGCGGCCAGCGCGCGCTCCGTCGCCGTGCGCGGCGCGACCAGCGCGGTCGGGGCGTGGGAGCGGGTCGCGTCGGGCGCGGGCAGCGCCGGGCGATCGAGCTTGCCGTTGGGCGTGAGTGGCAGCGCATCGAGCACGACGAACGCCGAGGGCACCATGTAGTCGGGCAGCCGCGCCGCCAGGAACGCGCGGAGTTCTGCGGTGAGGCCCGCACCCCTGGCCCTCGCTGCGCGCGGCCCGTGTTCCGGTGTTCCCGTATGCCGTTGTTCCGGGTTCTGGTGTGCTACCACGTACGCCACCAGCCGCTTATGGCCGTGCTCCTCGCGCGCCACGACGACACAGGCGCCGACCTGCGAATGCTGGCGCAGCGCGGCCTCGATCTCGCCCAGTTCGATGCGGAAGCCCCGAATCTTCACCTGCTGGTCACGCCGACCCAGAAATTCGATCGTGCCATCGGGCCAAACGCGCGCCTGGTCGCCGGTCGCATAGAGATGCGCGCCACCCTGAGGGTACCCGGTCTGGCTGAACGGATCGGGGATAAACTTCGTCGCCGTCAGCACCGGCTCGTCGATATACCCTGAGGCCAGGCACTCCCCGCCGATGTAGAGGTCGCCTGCCACGCCAACCGGACACGGATTGAGATACGGATCGAGCACATAATAGCGCGCGTTCTGAATCGGCCTGCCATAGGGAATGCTGACCCAGCGCGGATCGACGGCGTCGATCGGGAAATAATTCGACCAGACCGTCGCCTCGGTTGCGCCGCCCAGCCCAACGACCTGCGCGCGCGGAAAGGCCGCCCGGAGCTGATCGGGAAGCGTGATCGGAATCCAATCGCCGCTCAAAAAGACCAGGCGCAGGCTGCTACCGGCGAGGCTTTCGCTGGCTGGCAGGAGCGGGGCGAGCTGTTGCAGCGCGGCAGGCGCGGAATCCCAGAAGGTGATCGGCTCGTCGCGCAAGAGCCGCAAGAGCCGCTGCGGATCGCGGAGATCGGGCGCGGCGACGACATGGATCGAGCCGCCTGCCGCCAGCAGGCCGAAGATGTCATAGACCGACAGATCGAAGCACAGCGATGTGATGAACAAGATCCGATCGGCGGGGCCAATAGCGAAGGTGCGATTGACCCAATCGATCAGGTTGACGACCGGCTGGTGCCGCACGACCACGCCCTTCGGCGTTCCGGTCGAGCCGGAGGTGAAGATGATGTACGCCAGATCGTTTGCGCCGACCTGCGCGGTCACGTTGGCCGTGGGCAGACCGTCGAGCTGCGCGCGCGTCCAGACCTGTGCTCCGGCTACCTCCGGCGCGGCGGCAGGCTGACGATCCAGGCAGATGATCTGCTGAAGGTTGGGCAGGGCGGGCTTGAGCGTATGAATGATCGGTACGTGAGCAGCCTGGGTAATCAAACACCGAATATGGAGCGCGGAGAGAATCCATTGCACGCGCGCCTGGGGATAGCTCGTATCCAGCGGCACATACACGCCGCCCGCCTTCAGCACGCCGAGCAGCGCCGGGATCATCTCCAGCGAGCGCTCAAGATACACGCCGATCAGCTCGCCCGTCTGGCAGCCAAGCCGCTGAAGCTGGCGCGCAAGCTGATTGGCCTCGTCGTTCAGCTCGCGGTACGTAAGCTGCTCGACCCGCTCACCGCTGCCCGCAAAGATCGCGGCAACGGCATCGGGCGTGCGCGCCACCTGCGCCTCGACGAGCTGATGAATGCATTCATCACGTGGATAGGATCGCTCGGTCGCATTCCAATCGACCAGCAGCCGTCGCTGCTCGATCTCAGGCAGCAGCCAGCACGACTCGTACCGGTCATTCGGCGTAGTCGCCATCGCGCGCAGGATCGCCGCGTAGTACTCGCCGATCGCTCGCATCTGCTCATGGCCCAGGCGCGAGGCGTCGTAGTGCAGGCCGAGCGTGACATTGCCGCCGCCATCCAGGCCGAAATTCGCCACGATCGGGTAATTCGTCTGCTCAAGCGATGCCGCGCTCAGCAGCTCGACGCCGGTCGCGCGGCCAAGCTCGTGGAAGACGTGAAAGCTCACGTAGTTGAAGATAACCTCAAAGAACGACTCGACGCCCTGTTGCTTTTGTAGCTCGGCCAACGGGTAGCGCCGGAACGGAAACGCCTCCTGCTCGGCGGTGAAGGCCTGGCGGGCCAGATCGGTCCACGAGCCGCCGGTCAGGCGCAGGCGCAGCGGGAGCGTGTTCAGAAACAGGCCCAGCACCCGATCGCCATCGTCGATCTCGATCCGCCCATTGACGACCACGCCGGTCAGCACGTCGATCTGCCCGCTCAGCAGGCTCATGGCGCGCAGATGGGCCGCCAGGAGCACGCTTTTGATCGGCAAGCCCGCCGATCGTGCCAGATGGAGCAGCCCGGCGGATACGTCGGCGTCCAGCGGCACGGGGACGATCTGCGCCTCCTGCACCCCGTCAGCAGGAACGGCACCCGGCCAGCTCGGAAGCGTGCCGATCGTCGCGTCGGCCAGCTTGCGATCCCAGAAGGCGCGCGCCTCCGCCGACTCAAGCGTGGCGCGCTCAAGGGCGATAAAATCCCGGTACGACGAGCGCAGCGTGCCGGACTCCGTGGCTGTCCCATCCAGTGCCGCGCGATACAGCCGGAACAGCTCCGTCAGCATCGCGGCGACGCTCCAGCCATCCAGAATCGCGTGATGAAAGCTGAGCGTAAACTCGAAGGCATCGTCGGCGCGGCGGTGGATGAAGATGCGCCACAACGGCGGCGCATCCCAGGCAAAGCCGCGCTGCTGCTCGGCGACGCGCCATGCCGCCAGGCGCTCGGCTTGCGCCTCGACGGTGAGGCCGCGCAGATCCTCAACGATCACCGGCAGCGCGATCGTCCGATGCACAAGCTGGACCGGCTTGCCGTACCTCGAAAGATCGAACGAGGTGCGGAGCATGGGATGCGTCGCCACAAGCTGCCGCAGCGCCGCCTCGAACGCCGCCAGCACAAAGGGCTGGCGCAGATGAAACCCAAAGACATCGTGATAGGTCGCCGACTCGGGATGGAGCGCGCTGTGATAGACCATGCCGCTCTGCAACAACGCCAGCGGGTAGGCATCGTCGATCGCGGGCGGCAGCTTCTCACGATCCGAGGGAGCAAGCAGGCTCAAGGGCGCGGTGTCGGGCGCTGGCAGCACGGCGGCAGGCTGGACCGCCTGAGCGAGCGCGGCAATCGTCGGACGCTGAAACAGCTGCTCGATCGAAAGATCTATGCCGAGCTTATGCGCCAGCGCCCGCACCTGAATACTGCGGATCGAGTCGCCGCCCAGGCCGAAGAAGTTATCGTGGATGCCGATGCGATCCACGCCGAGCACCTGCTGCCAGACCTCGGCGAGCAATTCCTGGGTGGGCGTGCGCGGAGCGACAAACGCCGCTTCCAGCTCAGGCCGCTCCAGGCCGGGCGCGGGCAGCGCGGTGCGATCGAGCTTGCCGTTCGTCGTCACCGGTAGCGCGTCGAGGAACACAAACGCGCTCGGCACCATGTAGTCGGGGAGGCGCTGCCCCAGGAACTCGCGGAGTTCCTGTGGAGAACAGAGAACAGAGAACAAAGAACTAGAATCATTGGCAGCGCTGTTCTCTGTGTGCCCAGAGGGCGCCCGTTCTTTGTTTGCTACAACATACGCCACCAGCCGCGTGTGTCCGTCATCCTCGCGCGCCAGCCCCACACACTCGCCGATAGCCGGATGCTGACGCAGCACGGCCTCGATCTCGCCCGGCTCGATCCGAAACCCCCGGATCTTCACCTGCTGGTCGCGGCGACCGAGGTATTCGAGATCGCCGCTCGGCAGCGCGCGGGCCAGATCGCCGGTACGGTACAGCCGCGCGCCCGGCTGTTGCGACCAGGGATCGGGCACGAAGCGCTCCGCCGTGAGATCGGGACGGCCAAGGTAGCCACGCGCCAGGCCAGCGCCGCCGACGTGGAGCTCGCCCGCCACGCCGATCGGCGCGGGCTGTCCGTGATGATCCAGCACATACAGATCGAGATCGGGGATCGGCCCGCCGATCACACTGCGCGCCGCGTGCTCAAGATCGCTCGACGCCAGCGCGCGGTAGGTGACATGCACTGTCGTCTCGGTGATGCCGTACATGTTCACAAGCTGCGGCATCTGATCGCCGTGACGCGCAAACCAGGGCCGGAGGCTGGCGAGGTCGAGCGCCTCGCCGCCAAAGATCACCAGCCGCAGCGCCAGCTTCGACGCGCATCCCGAAGTCTCTTCCGCCGGGATCAGCTGGCGGAAGGCCGAGGGCGTTTGATTCAGCACCGTGACGCGCTCCCGGCAGAGCAGATCGTAGAACGCCTCCGGCGTGCGGCTCAGCGTGTACGGAACGATCACCAGCCGACCGCCGTGCAGCAGCGCGCCCCAGATCTCCCACACCGAGAAATCGAACGCGGCAGAGTGAAACAGCGTCCACACATCCCGGTCGTCGAAGTGAAACCAGCTCTGCGTCGCCGCGAAGAGCCGCAGCACCTGCGCGTGGGCCACCATGACCCCTTTCGGCGTTCCGGTCGATCCTGACGTGTAGATCACATACGCCAGATTGCCAGGCGTCGTCTCGTGGCTTGGATTGGCTATCGACTCCTGGGAGATCAAGGACCAGTCGCCGTCGATCACGAGCTGCCTGGTGGGCAGGGCCGCGAGCTGCGCGCTGAAGCGCTGCTGCGTCAGCACCACCGCCGCGCCTGTATCGCGGAGCATGAACTGAAGCCGCTCCAGGGGATAGGCCGGATCGAGCGGCACATAGCAGCCGCCCGCCTTGAGAATCCCCAGCAGCCCGACGATCAGCGCCGGCGAGCGCTCCATGCACAGACCAACGGGCGTCTCCGGCTTGACGCCAAGCCTGCGCAGCGCGTGCGCCACCTGATTCGCCCGCCGGTTGAGATCGGCATAGGTCAGGTGCGTCCCATCCAGCGTCACCGCGCTGGCGTCGGGCGTGCGCGCCGCCTGCGCCTCAAAGGCCAGATGCAGCGCTGGCCCGTGGGGATACGCGGTGCGGCTTGATCGCTCCGGTAGCCGCGCGCGCGCCGCCAGCGGCAGCAGCGAAAGATCTCCGAGCCGTTGATCGGGCACGACCGCCAGCGACTCCAGCACCGCCGCCAGGTGATCGAGCAGCCGCGTGATCGCGGCGTCGTCGAACTGCTGTCGATCGTAGCCGACCTTGACCGTCAGCTCCGGCCCCGGAAGCGCCACCAGCGTCAGCGGATAGTTCGTCGTCTCAAACGAGCGCACATCGTTGATCGCCAGGCTGCCGCCGAGCGACTGAAGCGCCGCGTCTGCGGGATAGCTCTCGAAGACGACGATGCTCTGGAACAACGCCTGTCCGCGCGGCACATCGCTCCACGACTGGATCTCGGCGAGCGAGCTGTACTCGTACTGGCGCTGCTCAACCTGCTGCGCCTGAAGTGCCTGTAGCCAGGGGACCGTTCGCTGATCGGGCGCGAGCCGGACACGCACCGGCAGCGTGTTGATCAGCAGGCCGACCATCTGGTCGGAGCCTGCCAGATCCGGGGGACGACCGGAGACGGTCACGCCAAAGACAACATCGTTCTCGCGGCTGTAGCGGCTGAGCAGCAGCGCCCACGCGCCCTGGACGATCGTGCTGAGCGTCAGGCCGTGCTGCCGCCCCACGGCCTGAAGCGCCGCCGAGTTGGTGGCCGAGAGCGCGCGCTGCTGCATCGCATCGTCGCGACCGCCGCTCGCCTGGGCCGGACGGTCGAGATCGAGCGGCGTGGGCGTAGTGAAGCCCGCCAGCGTCTCGCGCCAGAAGCGCTCGGCCCGCGCGGCATCCTGCTGCTTGAGCCAGCCGATATACTCGCGGTACGGACGGCTGACCGGCAGCGCCGCCGCCCGTCCCTGGCGCAGCGCCTCGTAGAGCGCGAAGACATCGCGGATCACCAGCGGCAGCGACCAGCCATCCAGCACGATATGATGATGGCTCCACACGAAGCTGTAGCGATCGTCGGCCATCCGAATCAGCGTCAGGCGCAGGAGCGGCGCTTTGGTCAGATCGAAGCCCCGCGTCCGGTCTGCCGCCAGCAACGCATCGAGCGCCGCGCGCTGCGACTCGGCGGATCGATCGCGCCAGTCGTGCTCGGCCCACGGCAGCGCGACGCGCCGCCGCACAATCTGAAGCAGCTTATCGTGGCGCTCGTAGGCAAACAGCGTCCGCAGCACCGGATGCCGATCGAGCGTCTGCTGCCAGGCCTGCTTGAACACCGCTGTATCCAGATCCCCGCGCAGCGTACAGCTTAGCTGCCCAACATACACGTCGGCGCTTGGCGCGTAGAGCGTGTGGAAGAGCATGCCCTGCTGCATGGGCGAGAGAGGGTAGATCGCTTCAACGGCCTGTTTACTCATCCCAGTCCTCCAACGAATCACCAAGCTCTGTGAGCAGCTCGTCCAGCTCCGTCTGACTCAAGTCTGCCTCAGGAAAATCAGATGGCGTGTAGCCGCCCGCGTCCGGCGACTGGCAGTGCGCGACGATCGCCTCCATCGCCGCGAGAAACATGTGGGCAAAGCGCTCGACCGTCGCACGCCGATGAACGCGCTCGCTGTAGGTCCACACAACATGAAGCTGCTCGTTAGCGATATGCGCGTTGATCTCCAGCAGATGGCTGCGCCTGCCCGACGGGCTGCGCGCAGGGCCGATCGACTCGCTCGCCGGACGAAACAGCGCCGATTGAGCCAGCACCGCGTCGAACTGGCCGAGGTAGTTAAAGCTGATCTGCGGCTGTGGCAGCTCCCGAAGCCGGGCGGCCACGTCTGTATCCTGGCTGAGATAGCGCAGCAGGCCATAGCCGATGCCGTGATTCGGGATCGCCCGGAGCTGCTCCTTGACCGACTTGAGCACGGCGCTCAGATCGACCGCCTGCCGGATGTCGAGCAGCACGGGATAGACCGTCGTAAACCACCCGACCGTACGCGACAGGTCCACGCCGGGAAAGAGATCTTCGCGTCCGTGGCCTTCCAGGTCGAGCAGCAGCGTCGATGCGCCGCTCCACTGGGCGTAGGCTTGCGCGAGCGCCGCGAGCAAGGCGTCGTTGATCGGCATATGATAGATCTGCGGCACCTGCTGGAGCAGGGCCGTCGTTTCATGAGCGGGAAGCACCATTGTCACGGTGCGGGCAGTTGCCTCGGTGTTGTATGGCTCGCCTGCCAGATCATCCACCGGCAGCGGGCGCGGCGGAGGCTGGAGCGTCGCCAGCCAGTAGGCGGCCTCGGCGCGCAGTGTATCGCGCTGCGCATACGCGACGAGCTGCTCGGCCCAGCGCTGCACGTCCGTCGTCTTCGGCGGCAGCGCGATTGCCGCGCCGCTACGCGCCTGCGTGTAGGCCGTCTCCAGATCCCCCACCAGGATGCGCCACCCGACGCCGTCGATCACCAGATGATGCGCCGCCACCAGTACGCGCGCCCCCTGCGCCGGACCCAGCTCGTACCATCCCACCCGCAGCAGCGGG
>DASUTC010000362.1 GCA_036374795.1 Herpetosiphonaceae bacterium | reverse complement strand
CAGCACGCCCGCCTCATCGTCGCCGCCGGTCCCGCGCACAGATACGGGCTTGCCGCCGCGCTCCTCGGCCCATGTGCGGATCACCTTATGATCGGTCGTCGTCTTGCTGGAGCCAGCCATATGCTTCCCTCCTGCTACGTTTCCGCTGCATGGCGAGCAAACAATGTACCAGCGCTGCCAGGGGCCGGGGTCAGGAAGTTCAACGTTCAACATGCAACGTTTCGAGCTCAAGGCTCTCCTGTGTTCCATCGTGTGCCCAGAGGGCGCCCGTTCTTTGTTCTCCTGCTCCGCCGCGCCGCGCGATCATCTTGCGGAAGAAGGCAACCAGCCGATCGACGTGGTAATCGAAGGCGAAATGCTGACGCGCGAGCCGCATGTTGGTCGTGAGCTGAGCCAGCCGCGTGCGGTCGCGCAGTTGCTCGGCAAGATCGGCAAAATCGTGGAAGAAGACGCCGACATCGTAGCGCTGGGCAAGGCTCTGCACCGCGACGCGGCTGTGACGGTTGTCCTTCAAGATCCACGGCAGACCGGCGGCGGCGTAGGTGCCCAGGCGCGCGGGCAGATTTAGATCGTCCCAGTGGGCACGACGCAGATCGCCGCCGTTGTAGCTCTCGAAGACGTGGAACCACGCCGCGTCGTACTGCGACAGCTCGCGCACCCAGTCGGTCGGCGCGACGGTTGGATGCAGATGCATGTAGCCACTCGCCAGCCCGGCTCGCGTCCAGTTGGGATGCTGCTGCTGGAAATGCCGTCCGTAAAAATGGACGTGAATACCAGCGCGGGCGATGGCGTCGAAGGGATCGAGGCCCAGCGGACGACCCGGGCAGACCGTGTGGATCTTGCCGTCGCGCTCCGACAGCTTGGGCGTCCAGTCGTTGGTCATCCAGTCGGCCTTGGGCAGATCGCCGTCGAGGATCAGCATCGTAGCCGGATCGAGCAGGCCGTCGGTCGCAAGCTGGAACCACTCGAACGACTCCTGATCGATGAAGATCTGACCGTCGCTCTCCCGCAGCACCCGCAGCAGCGTCGGCCACAGACCATGCTCCTTGCAGATGAACGGCCCTTCCTTGAAGTGAAAGACCAGCGGAATATCGAGCCGCGCGTCGAGCACCGCGCGGATCAGATCGAGCGCCTGCCAGTTGAGCAGCGCGTAGATCACATCGGGCGCGACCTCACGCACTCGCTCGATCCAGCGTCGATCGTAGGGAATGTCCTCGATGTTGCCGTACGGATACGGCCCGACCGAGTCCCAGGGCTCAGGATCGGGCAGCCACAGCCCGTAGAGCTTGTGCCCGCGCTCCTCGAAGGCCAGGATGCGCTCAGGATTGAAGCCGAGCGATCCCACCAGCAGAATCTTGAGGCCATCGTGCGACGGCAGCTCGCGGCGCGTCGCAAAGCGGCCATAGACCGCGCGCTCGTCGATCTGCATGCCGCGCGACGGCTGCCAGTTCAGAAACACGCCCCGCCCGACCTGATAGGAGCTGCGGTAGCGCGCCAGGCCACCTGCGCGGCCCGCGATGATCTTGGTGCGCTGATCGGCGTGATCGGTCCACTCGCAGGTGATCTCGCCCGCGTATGCGAAGCGCGCTCCCCGCAGGAGCAGCGCCCGCCAGAAATCGGCCTCCAGCGTATCCGAGACGATCTCGGTGCGAATCGGCCAGCGCAGAGCGGACTCATGCGTCCGGCGATGCATCGCCTGCACCAGCGCCAGGATATTGCCGCTCGGCAGCCGCGCCTCGCGCCCTTGCGGCGCTCCGTTCGTCACCGGCTCGACATGCGCCAGCGTCTCAGCCTCGCGCCCGACCGGCTCGTCACCGCGCAGCGTGGGGCCGTAGAACTGGTAGCCCCAGCGCACGCCGCCGTAGGCCAGATACGTATCCGGCTGCGCGTCGAGCAGCGCGACCAGCCGCGCCAGGTGATCGGGATAGTACACGTCGTCCGACGGCAGGTAGGCCAGATACGTCGCCCGCGCGATCGTCGTGGCGATGTTGAGCGCCGCGCCGAGGCCCTGGTTGCGCTCCAGCCGATGATAGGCGATCCGCGCGTCGGCAAGATACGGCGCGAGCACCGCCTGCGTCTCGTCGGTCGAGCCGTCGTCGACGATCACCAGCTCCCAGTCGGCGAACGTCTGCGACAGGAGGCTCGCCAGCGCGCGGCGAATGAACGCGGCCTGATTATAGGTTGGCATCAGCACCGACACCCGTGGATTGGAGATCGACGATGTGGTCATGCTGGGCCTCGCTGTTCGATCACGCTGCGGAAAAAAGCGAGCAGACGGTCGGCGTGGGCGTCGAAACTGAACTGCTCGCGCTGCCGCCAGACGTTCTCGCGAAGCTGCGCCATGCGCGTCTCGTCGCGCAACTGCTCGCGCAACTGCGGGATCTCGCTGAAGAATACGCCGATGTCCAACTGCCGCGCCAGCGTTTGCGCCGCGACGATCGCGTCGGGGTTGTCGAGCTGGATCAGCGGCACTCCGGCGGCGACCAGCGTAGCGATCCGCGCGGGATAGTTCAGGTCGTCCCAGTTGGAGCGCCGCAGATCGCCCTGGTTCTCGCTCTTGAAGACATGAATCCAGCCGGCATCGTACTGCGAGAACTCGCTGACCCACTGCCGCTGATCGACGTTGGGATGCAGGTGCAGGTAGCCCTCGGCCACGCGCAGCGCCTTTTCGATCCACGAATGCCAGATGCCCTGCGTGAAGTCGCCGTAGAAATGAAGATGAATCCCCTGCTCGGCCAGCTCGCCGACGACCCACGGATGCAGCCCGATCGGTCGTCCGGGCACGACCGTGTGGATCTGCCCATCGGAGGCCGAGCGACGCGGCGAGCGCGCGGTCGTGAACCACTCGCGCTTCGGCAGATCGCCGTCAAGCACCAGCGCGGGCTGATCGCGCAGGCCCGGCACCACCGTGTAGAACCAGTCGCGCAGCTCAGGGCTGGAGTAGATCTGGCCGTCGGAGCGCGTTTGCAGATCGATCAGGTGCGACCAAAGACCTTTTTCGAGGCAGATGAACGGCCCCTCTTTGAAGTGCCAGACGAAAGGCACGCCCGGATTGTCGAGTAGCACCTGATGGCAAAACGCCACGGTCTGCCAGTTGAGCAGCGCGTAGATCACATCGGGCCGGATGCGTCTGACCGCATCGCGCCAGCCGTTAAGCGGCACGTCCTCGACATGCCCGAAGGGCAGCGGCCCGACCGTGTTAAACCAGGCCGGATCAGGCGTCCACAGGCCGTAGAGCCGGTGGCCGCGCTCCTCAAGCGCCAGAATCCGATCGGCGTTGTAGGCCAGCTCGCCCACCAGCAAGATCTTCAGCCCATCGGCGGCGGGCGGCGTGTCGGGCCGCTCCCGAAAGCGGCGGTAGTGCTCGATCTCGTCGATGTCGTTGCCGACCGAGGAGTGAAAGCGTAGCGGCTGGCTCACGTTGTAATAGACGCGGTAGGGATTGATCCCGCCGCAAAGCGTCTCGCGAATCAGCTTGTGCCGCTGCCGGGGATGATCGACCCACTCGCAGGATACACGCTCGGTCCCGACGAACGCGCCGCGCTCGCGGAGCCGCGACCACAACATACGCTCCAGGTCGTCGGTGACAAGCGAATCGCGCTCGACCCAGCGGTCGGCGGTGCGGCGATGCATCACCTGTACCAGTTGCAGCGAATACTCGTCGATCTGGCCGGTGGCCGTGCGGTTGTAGTGATGCCTGACGCCGGAGTAGGCCAGCGCCGCGTCGGGATGCTGCGCCAGACTATCCGCGAGCGCCATCAGATGATCGGCGTAGTACACATCGTCGGACGGCAGATAGGCGATCAGATCGGCACGCGCCAGGTCGAGCGCCTGATTCAAGGCCGCGCCCATGCCCCGATTGCGCTCCAGCCGGTGATAGCGGATGCGATCGTCGGTAAGATACGGGGCAACCAGCTCGCGTGTCGCATCGGTCGAGCCGTCGTCCACAATCACCAGCTCCCAGTCGGCCAGCGTTTGAGCACCCAAGCTATCGAGCGCACGGCGGATAAAGGCCGCCTGGTTATACGTCGGCATCAGGACGGATACACGCGGTGGCGCTGCGCGCAGATTGCGGCTGGACATGCTTTTCCCTTTCATGTGCTTGGCGAGTCGGCGGCATGCGGCTGATCCAAGGCTCCCGTAGCTCCAGATGCGCCGCTACTAGAAGATCGCTCTCTGGCAAGCGCAATGCCAGGAAGTACCCGTCGACTGATCGCGTGGGGCGGCCAGCGATCAAAAAAAGCACCCGCCGTGAGCGGATGCCGGTGTATGTCTCGGATCGTAGACGCACGGCAGTGCCGTGCCCTGGGGCGTATGCCATACGCCCCTACACACATATCTCAGATAACGTTTCAACCACAGTCAATACCCGCCGCGTACACCTCACACCCGTACATGCTGAGGCTTTTGCGCCTCCTGATCCGCGCTGAGCCCCGCACGCAGCGCCCATACCACCGCCTCGCAGCGCCTGCTGATGCCCAGCTTGCGGTACATGTTGTGGAGATGGTAGCGCACGGTCCGCTCGGTGATATTCAGCCGCAGCGCGATCTGCTGATCGGTCTTGCCCACCGCGACCATCTTGAGCACCTCGGTTTCGCGCTCGGTCAGCGGCGGTGGCTCGCCCTGCGCCGATTGCGGCTCATGCTGCGTCTCCTGAGCTGAGCTATCCGCGCCGCGCCAGCGATCTTCGCCAGTCATCACACGCCGGACCGCCTGAACGATCGTCTCGATCGACGCATGTTTGACCACATAATCATCCGCGCCGCTGGCGAGCAGCTCGCTCATTGCCTGCTCGGTGGGATAGGCGCTCAGCACCAGAATGCGCACCGAGCTGCCCATCTGCCGCAGCCGCCGCACGACTTCATCGCCACGCAGCCCCGGCATCTCGATGTCGAGCACCAGCACATCGGGCTTGAGATCGACCGCCCGTTGCAGGGCTTCTACGCCATCGCTGGCTTCGCCCACCACGGTAATTCCTGGCGTTCCAGTTAGGAGTTTATGTGTGCTAAACCGGACCAGCGGATGATCATCGGCGAGTAAGACTCGTATTGGCATCATCGTAGCGACCTCCCCTTGTAGCTACATGAGCACACGTGAATAGATGCTTGCTGCTCGTGTGACGCCGCAGCTAGAGACATTAAGCGCTTGTCACAGCGCTCCTGCTGAAGCCACGTCGCGGAAGCACCAGCCGTTATCAACATGCTTAAGCCGTTTGATCGATCGTAGAGGCAGGCCTGCCGGAGCGCCATTGAGGTCGCATGTCCGGCAGCATGATCAGGGCGTCATCGCCTGAAGCCCCTACGAGGTCAAGAATCCCCTCAATCTCTATAGATCCAAATAACCACCGGTTTATCAATTGGAAGTATCAAGATCGGACGTTTTGGCACCCGTGGAAGTAACGCGGGCTGAGCAGCAATGTTCAATTATAAACCATTTTTAACCAAATGTATAATACGCAATCTCCGGCGAATGTCAATAGTCGATTCAGGATTCGGCTGCATTCGATGGCACTCCGTTTGCTTTGCAACGCCGACATGACAGAGCGAGAATCTTCACAACCTGAGCTACCCGTGACGCTGATCACCGATCCGGTCCAATCGGCGAAGGCTGCGGGTCTGCGCTACGTCAGCGATGCCATGCCGGGCATTCGGCGCAAGCGTGCCGGGAAGCACTTCAGCTATATTGGCCTGGACGGCCAGCCGATTCGTGATCCCAAGGAGTTGCAGCGGATCAAATCGCTGGGCATTCCACCGGCCTACACCGACGTGTGGATCTGCCCGCTGCGCAACGGGCACATTCAGGCCACGGGACGAGACGCCAAGGGGCGCAAGCAGTACCGCTACCATCCGCGCTGGCGTGAGGTCCGCGACGAGACGAAATATGGGCGGATGCTCGCCTTTGGCGCGGCGCTGCCGACGATTCGCGAGCGTGTGGAGCAGGATCTTAAGCTGTCGGGCATGCCCCGCGAGAAGGTGCTGGCGACGGTGGTACGTCTGCTCGAGACAACGCTGATCCGCGTCGGCAATGACGAGTACGTCCGGCAAAACAAATCGTTCGGCCTGACGACGATGCGCGACCGGCATGTCGAGATCAAGGGCGCGACGGTGCGGTTTCGCTTTCGGGGCAAGAGCGGCAAAAACCACACGATCGCGCTGACCGACCGGCGGCTGGCGAAGATTGTGCAGCGCTGCCGCGATCTTCCCGGCTATGAGCTATTCCAGTATGTGGACGACAACGGGGAGCGCCAGACGATCGACTCGGCGGACGTGAACGAGTATCTGCGTGCGATCACCGGCCAGGATTTTACCGCGAAGGACTTTCGGACGTGGGCAGGGACGGTGCTGGCATCGCTGGCGCTTCAGGAGTGCGAGGCGTTCGAGAGCGAGACGCAGGCCAAGCGGAATATCACCCAGGCGATCACCCAGGTGGCCGAGCGGCTCGGCAACACGCCCTCGATCTGCCGTAAGTGCTACGTCCATCCCGCTGTGATCGACTCGTACCTCGACGGCACGATGATCGAGACGCTCCAGCAGCGCGTCGAGCAGGAGCTTGAAGATTCGGCGCATGGCCTCCAGCCCGCAGAGCGCACGGTGATCCGGCTGCTTCAGCACCGGCTGGAGCGCGAGCAGGCGCAGAGCTAACGCGGGGCTGAGAAATCAGCCCCGCGCTCGATGTTCCAAGTTCCGGGTTCTCCTTGGTTCTTGGTTCGACGCGCGGCACGCTACGGCCAGCTCGTCTCATGCAGCGGCGTGACCATCACCTCCTGCATCACCGATCCCACAGGCATGCGCACCGCAAAGACGATCGTCTCGGCGACATTGGCCGGATCTTGCAGCTTGTCCATGTCGGGCATCGGAATCCCCTGCTCCTCGAAGCGGTCGAAGAAGTGCGTGCGCATCCCGCCCGGCACGATCGTCGTCACGCGGATGTTGTCGGGACGGCCCTCGACGCCGAGCGCGCGGCCCAGGCCCACCAGGCCCCACTTCGAGGCGTGATACGCCGCCGCGTTGGCCCAGGCGCGCTTGGCCGCCGTCGAGGCGATATTGACGATGTGGCCCCACTGCTGGCGGCGCATGTGCGGCAGCGCCGCCTTCGCCATCAGGAACGGCCCGCGCAGATTGACCGCGATCACCTGATCCCACTGCTCGACGGTCATCTCGTCGACCGACAGCGTGTGATCGACGGCAGCGTTGTTGACGACCACATCCAGTCGGCCCCAGCGCTCGACCAGCGCGGCCACCGTCCGCGCGACCCCCTCGGCGTCGCTCACGTCGCAGGCCAGCGCCAGGCTATCGACATGCTGCGCCCGCAGATCGTCGGCCACGCGCTCGACGGCTGCTTGCCGCAGATCCACACATGCCACGTTGCACCCGGCCCGCGCGAAGGCCCGCGCGGTCGCTTCGCCTAGTCCGCTGCCAGCGCCCGTGACCAGGGCTACTTTTCCTTTGAGCGTCTCATCCATGGATTGAGCTCCTCATCTGCCATCTGCATGACAGATAATTATGTAAAGAAAGTCAATGAGTTTGACGATCGCGTCCCGCATTCGTAGCCCAACTTACGCTCCCATCGCGCGCTCAGCCGGGAGCGGCTCGACCGGACCGACCGGCTGTACGTCGTACTCGCGGATCAGATCGCCGAACAGCTCGATCGCGTTGCGCTCGCGATCCGTGATCGTGGTGGGCAGGCCCAGATGGTACGTGCCGCAGGGCAGGATGCCGCAGCCGCCGTACTTGCGGATCAACAAAAACTGCGCGACGACCTCTTCTCCGGCATGGGCCGGCGGCAACCGCTCCCACCACGAGAAACCGCCGACGCTCAGCAGCTTGGCGCGATCGTACAGCACATTCGCGCCGCCAATCCAGGCGATTTTGTAACGGATCATCTGTCCGTCCGGGCAGAGACGCTGCTCAAGATGCAGCGGATTGGCCGCGTTGTTCACGATATGCCGGTGCCAGACCAGCGGCAGCGTATCGGGCGCGAACGGTTCGGGACGCACCGGACCCGTCCATAGCTCGATGCCCTGCTGGTGCGGGCGAAGATCCGGCAGGAAATCGAGATTGACCGCAGGACAGCCCACAAAGCCGCAGCCCTCGGCCTGAAGCGTGGCGAGCATCCGGGCCATCACCGGCGGATCGAGCACTACGTCGTCGTCGAGGTAGTGGATGTACGCCGCCTGGCTCTGCTCCAGCAAAAAGTGGCGCTGCTCGGCCATGCCGCGCCGGGGCAGATGCCGATAGGTGCGCACGCGGTGTCCGCGCCACTCAAGCGCCTGGATCGCCGACCGCAGCTCGATCGTGTCGAGGTAGCTCTCGTCGGGCAGGCTTTGATCCGAGATCACCACGTCGAAATCGGTGAAGGTCTGGCCCAGCAGGCTGGTGAGCAGCATCGCCAGCGCCGTTTTACGACCACAGGTTGGAATCAGCACATCGACAAGCGCCATACTCTACGATCCCCTTCACCTGATACAAAATCACGGGGCCTGGTTCAGGTTTCAAGTTTCAAGTTTCAAGTTTCGAGTTTCAAGTTTCAAGTTTCAAGTTTCGAGTTTCCGGTGCTTGGTTCCTGGTGCCCTCTGAACGCTTAGCTCTTTGTTCTTTGTTCTTTGCTCCAGCAGCATCTCGTAGAGCGCGGCGGTGCGCTGCGCGACGACCGGCCAGGTGAACTCATGCTCTACCCGCAGGCGCGCGGCGCGGCCCATCTCGGCGCGCAGCTCCGGGCTGGTCAACAACTGCTCAAGCCGCTGAGCCAGCGCTTCGGGATCGCGCGGCGGCACCAGAAAGCCAGTCGTGCCATGCGCTACCGTGAAGGCAATCCCGCCGACCGCCGCGCCGATCACCGGACGACCGCAGGCCATCGCTTCGAGCGGCGTCAGGCCGTACGGCTCGTACCAGGGCGTTGTCACCATCACATCGCCCGCGCTATAGTAGTCGCGCAGCACATCCGGCTGGCGCTGGCCCGCAAAATGGAGCAGAGCGGCGATGCCCAACTCTGCCGCCAGTTGCCGCAACACCCCGATCTCTGGCGTCACCGCCGGATCGGGCTCCGCGCTCTCGCCGCCGACCAGCAGCAGCTTGATTGGCAGGTCTGTACGCCGCGCCAGCAGCGCCACGGCGCGCACGATGTTATGCGGATCTTTGCGCGGCAGCATCCGCCCGATGTAGGCGATCACGCAATCGCGCTCGCTCAGCCCAACCCGGCGGCGAGCCTCGGCCTGCGGCACCGGCCTGAAGCGCTCGACATTGACCGCCGACGGCACAATCGCCACCGTGCGCGGCTCCGCCCCGTAGTCGTCGATCAGCTCGGCGCGCTCGCTCGGACACTGCGCGATCAGCCGGTCGACGCGCCGCACCACGTCCAGCTCGACCTCGATGCGCTCCGGCGGGCTGGTATCGGCGCTGCCCTGGTGGCGGCGCTTGGTCTTGCCCATCGCATGGAAGATCTGGACCGCCGGAACGCCGAGCCGGTCGCGGAGATCGGCGGCGACCCAGCCCGACATCCAGAAGTTGCCGTGGATCAGATCGTAGTGGCCGCCATCACAAGCCATGAAGTCGAGCAGCGCATCACGAAACGCGGGCATCAGCGGCCAGAGATCATCCTTGGGCAGCACACGGGCCGCTCCCGCCAGAAGGTTGATCACGCGCACGCCGGGTGCCCACTCGATCACAGCGGGCGCGTCGGCGCTCTCGCGGCGGGTAAACACATCGACGGCATAGCCCAACTGGCCGAGGTTGCGGCTCAGCTCATCTACGTACACGTTCTGCCCGCCTGCGTCGGTGCTGCCCAGCAACGCGACCGGACTGGCATGCTCGCTAAGAAACGCGATGCGTATCGGTCGATTCATGGTTTTCTCTCCGGCTACCGCGACGGGCCAGCTTCGAGTTTCAAGTTTCAAGTTTCCGGCCTCGGCCCTTTGTTCTTTGTTCTTCCCTATCCCATCACTCGCGCAAAGGCCGCGTTCCAATCGCGGCTGAAGCGCTCAAGGCTAAAGCGCTCACGGGCGACCGCTCTCGCGTTTGCGCCGACGCGCCGCGCCTCGTCGGGATGCGCCAGCAGGCCGCGCATGTTTTCGATCAGCTCGTCGAGATCGCAGGAGACGTAGCCGCTGACGCCATGCTCGATCACCGTCGGCAATTCGGTCGTCGCCAGCGCCACCACAGGCATGCCGATCGTCATGCCCTCGATCACCGCAAGCGGCAGGCTGGTGTAGCGGATCGGGCTGAACATGAGGCGGTACTCGGCCACGCGGCGGTGCAGATCGCGGTAGGGAATATCGCCCAGGCCGCCAAACTCCTCGGTCTGCATGCCCGCCGCATCCAGCGGAACCGCCTCGCGAGTCTGCAAAAAGAGGTCGTATCCGGCGATGCGCGGACGCTTTTGCATGCCGTTGATCACCGTAATGCCGCGCTCGATCTGGCCGCGATAGACCGCCGAGGGATCGATCGCCACGCTGTGCTCGATGACCATCGTCGGCGTGCGACCGTTATCCCACATCAGGCGGTTGTAGTGCGTCACATGCACCAGCAGCACGTTCGGATCGTCGATCGGATGGCGCGTCGCGACTGGGTCCGGCCTGGGCGTGTTGTGCTCAAGATAGATCTTCGGCAGCCGTTGCTGCTCCTCGCTCAGGATCTCGAACTGGTCCTCAAGATAGTTCTTCGGCGTCTGATAGATGATCAGATCCAGATCGAGATCGCGAACCTGCTCGGCGGAAACCTCGCGCACATAGTCGGGCAGATCGAAGGTCGGGCCGCGTCCGCCGTAGCCTTCGGGCCGCCCCGGCTTGACCGGCAGATACCAGTCATGCTCGATCCGTCCCAGCGTGTTGAGGTAGCTGCCGTGAATATGCCAGATCAGAATTTTCAAACGCTGCATAGATCCTCTTTACGAGAGAACAGAGAACACAAACCGTTCAACGATGTCATCGTGTTCTTCTGCTCTATGAGCCGCGCATCAACGACTGAAGATCGGCCCTCGACTCATCCTGTCCCTGGTCTTTGAGTTCTCGAATCTTACGCCTGTGCTGCCATACTTTCGGCTCTCGGCTCGCGGAGCTTGGTTCTTGGTTCTCGGCTCGCGACTCTCGATGCTCTAGCGCCGCGACGCTGGCGTCCAGCACCGGCGCGACGGGCAGATATTGCAGCGCGGTCGATGGGTCGGCGTGGTGCCCGTCGAGCGCCAGCGCATCGATCACGTGATGGCGCTCGCGATCCAGCGGTGCCCACTCCTCGGGCCGCGACGGACCGAAGAGCACCACGCTGGGCGTGTTGGCCGCCGCAGCCAGATGCGACGCGCCGGTATCGTTGGTGATCAGCAGATCGAGATGGCCGATCAGCGCCGCAAAGGTACCCAGATCGGTCAACCCCGCCAGATCCCGCACCGGATGCCGCATCGCGCCCTGCACAGCGGCGGTGATATTGCGCTCGCCCGCGCTGCCGGTCAGCACAATCCGCGCGCCAAAGCGCTCGACCAGCGCATCGGCCACGGCGGCGAAGCGCTCCGGCGACCAGCGGCGGGCAGGATCTTTCGCGCCAGCATGGAGTCCAATCACCTGCCCGCTCCGGCTACCGTACAATGACGGCGCTGCGAGAAGCTCGATCGCCTGGCGCTCCTCGGCCTTTGTCACCGGAAACTCGGTGCGCAGATCGTCGGTGGGAGCGCCCAGCACCTCGACCAGCCGCAGCCAGCGCAGGATCTCGTGCTGGCGGGCCTCGTAGAGCAGGCTGAACGCCAGGCGATCGTCGGCGGCGGCGCGATAGCCCAGCGAGACGCGCGCGCCCAGCGCGGCGACAAAGCCGTTGCTGACCTCGCCAGTCCCATGCATCTGAAGCGCGAGATCATAGCCCGTGGCGTGCGCCTCGGCGAGAAACGCGCGCGTCTGCCTGGCGTTGTAGGGCACCTCGCGCACGCCCTCGTAGCCCGGAAAGGCGACAAAGCGATCCACATACGGCACGCGCCTGACGAAATCGGCGGCCCACGACAGCCCGATCAGCGTGATCTCGGCGTGTGGGTAGCGCCGCCGCAGGGCGCGGAGCGCGGGCACGGCACACAGCAAATCGCCCAGGAACAGCGCCCGAAAGATTGCGATCTTACGCACCGTCTCGGCACGAACGGCGAGCGGCGAGCTGGGTACTGCGCTATGTGACATCGATCGTTCTCCTCTCCGGGTTTCGAGTTCCAGGTGTCAAGTTCCAAGCTTCGAGCTTTGGGTTTTCCCTGGTTCTCGGCTCTTGGCTCTCCCTTTGTTCTCTTGTTCCGTTGTTCTTTTGTTCGCTGTCAGACCCCCACACCGCCGACCTCCGCTTCATTCGGTTCTTCTAGCAGCTCCAGCGACGCCGCCAGCGCCTCTTCGGGCGAGATGTCGAGGCACGGCTGGCCGATCGGGCACTCGAAGAGATAGCAGGGATGGCATGGCGTCGGGATGCGCAGCAGCCGGGAGCGCGTGAAGCGTGGCCGCCACTGCTCCTCGTAGTCGGTGCCGGAGTAGAGGCCGAGCACGGGCGTCATCAGCGCATCGGCCAGATGGAGCGGCAGCGTATTGCCGCAGATCACCAGCGCGGCCCGCTCGATCAGCGCCGCGTACTCCGAGAGCGTCGTGCCGCCGAGCAGACACGCAGCCTGCGGCGCGTACGCAAGCACCTGCTCGATCAGCGCCGCCTCACGCTCGACGCCCGTGACAAGCACCTGCCAGCCCTGCCGCATCAGCAGGTCGACGAGCTGGCCGGATCGCTCCGGCGGGTAGCGCCGCGCCCTGGCGCTCGCGCCGGGATGACACAGCACATAGGGCGCGTCGGGGTCGAGGCCAGCGCGGCGCAGCAGATTCGGCACCGCCGCCCGCGCCGCATCTGAGATCGACAGCGCCAGCCGCCGGTCGCTCGCCACAAAGCCCAGGTGCTCCACCAGCCGCAGATTGCGCTCGACCTGATGCAGCTCGTCGGGAGCGCCCCGCAGCTCGGTCGAGAGCGCCCTGCCGCCAAACTCCTTGCTCTCACCCGCGCGCAGCGGAATGCCCGCCAGGTAGCAGACATAGCCGGGCACGTGCGGCGTCTGGCTGAACGACGTAAAGATCAGCGCGGCGTCGAAGGCGCGCTCGGCCAGCAGATCGATCAGCGCGCGCTCACGAGCCGGATCGAACGGCAGATGTCCAAGATCCTGCCACAGCGTGCGCCACGGAATCACCTCATCGATCCAGGGCAGCAGGGGCGCTGCGGTCGCGCCGCCAGTGCTCGCCAGCAGCGTCAGCCTGGCGTGCGGCGACGTTTCTTTCACGGCTCGTAGGGCAGGCCCAAGCATCACCACATCGCCGATGTTGTCGGGACGGATCGCCAGGATATTGCGCGCCGCACGCCACTCGCTCATCGCCGCGCCCCTTCCGAAGAACCTAGCACTAACCCAGTATCCCGTGGCGCGGGCGAAGAAATGGTGGGTGATACTACCGCACCCCCCGCCTCGCGGCCCTTTGTTCTTTGTTCGTTGTTCCGCTGTTCTTCCAACAGTTCCTCCGCCGCTGTCAGCACCATGCCGGGCGTCACCAGCCGCAGGCACTCGTGGCCGTAGGGGCAGACGCGGCTGTAGCAGAGGCGACACGGCACCTCGTGGAACAACTGACGATGCGGCACGCGCCACGGCCCCCACTGCTCAGGCGGATTGGTCAGCGCAAAGAGCGCGACGACCGGCGTCTTGAGCGCGGCGGCGATATGCATCGGCCCGGTGTTGTTCGTCACCACCAGATCGGCGGCCTCGATCAGCGCGCAGAACGACGCAAAGGTCAGGGTGCCCGCCACTGGCAGCGCCGCGCCGCGCGTTTCGGGACGCATCCGCGCGTGGATTTGCTCGACCAGCTCGCGCTCGTCCGCCGCGCCGGTCAGCGCCACGGTCGCGCCCAGCCGCTCGACCAGCAGATCGGCGACTTCGGCGTACAGCTCCCAGGGATACGTGCGCGCGGGCATCGTGCAGCCGGGATGCAGCGCCACCAGCGGACGCGCAGACGCCGCCAGCGGCAGCGTCTCGTGCAGCCGCTGGCGGGCATTGGCGGGCACCCGCAGCACAAGATCGACCTCGTCGGTGTGCAGGCCGATCGCGCCGACCAGATCCAGGCCGCGCTCGACCTCGTGCAGCATGCGCTCAGGATGCCGATGGCGCGTCGTCAGCAGCGAGCCGGGACCGTCGATCGACGCGGCGTGCCGCAGCGGAATACCGGCCAGATAGCACTGATAGGCTGGAACCAGCGCGCACTGCCGGAACGATGTAAAGATGATCGCGCCGTCGAACTGCCGCTCCCTGAGCAGCGCGATCAGATCCAGCTCGCGGTCGGGATCGTGCGGCAGCTTCCGCCACGGGTCCATCTGCGGCGACTGATAGACGATCACATCGTCGATGTCGGGATTGAGCCGCCCGACCTGCGCGCCGATCGGGCTTGCCAGCAGCGTCAGCTCGGCGTTGGGCAGCGAGGACTTGATCGCGTGCAGCGCGGGCGTGGTGACAAGCACGTCGCCGAGGTTATCGAGGCGAACCGCCAGTACGCGCCGCGCCGCCTGCCAGGCCGGATCGATCTGCGAATCAGCGGGCATTGCGCACCTCCTCTGTGGGCTTCCAGCGCGGCGGCAGGTAGCTCAGATCGGCCATGGGACCAAGCCGCTCGATCGTCGCGATGATCGACAGCGCGTGAGCGGTATCGCGGGCAACGAAGTGCGGCTCGCGCAGTGGCAGCGTCGGCGGCTGCTCGGTGCCGATGTCCACCAGCACGGAGCGGCAGCCGGCACGTCTGCCCGCCTCCACATCGTCGAGGATGTCGCCCACGAACCACGAGCGCCGGAGATCCAGGCCCAGGTCGGCGGCGGCCCGCAGCAGCATGCCTGGCTGCGGCTTGCGGCAATCGCAGGCGATCGACAGATCGGGGATCGTGCCATCGGGATGGTGCGGGCAGTGATACACGCCATCGACACGCACGCCAAGCCGCGCCAGCTCGCTCCTGAGATGCTCATGCATCCGATCGAGATCGGCCTCGGTAAAATACCCGTGCGCCAGCCCGCCCTGATTGGTGATGACGATCAATCGAAAGCCTGCCGCCTGCAAGCGCCGCAGCCCAGCCTCGATGCCAGCGTAAAGCTGCAACTCTTCTGGCCGCGATGGATAATGGCGTGCATGCACAAGCGTCCCATCACGATCCAGAAACACAGCTCGCTCTCTCATCGGCGATACGCTCCTTTATTTTTGGCCCATGCCCAAAGGGCACCCGCATGGCACCCGCCTCTCCCGTTCCCTGTTCCTTTGATCGTTTATTCTGCACCCTCAACGACGGCGCGCAGCAGCAACCTGCCCTTATGCTACCCTTGTGCCAAGTTGGGTGGCATTGGGCAGGTGACTGAAGAACGAATTGCTACTGCATATCGCAGTTATGCAACTGCACAATTATGTGGCGTGAGTATTGAACGTGCGCAGGAGCAACGCCAGACGAATCTGGACCGCATGGTCGAAGCAGCGGGGGTCGAGGCCGGTCAGCGAGGCGATCTTATCGAGCCGGTAGCTCAGCGTGTTGCGATGGATCGACAGATCCTTGGCGGTCGATGACGGACAACAGTCGTGGGCAAAGAAGACATCGAGCGTTTCGAGCAGCTCAGGCTCGTGGTCGAGCGGGCTGAGCAGATGGGTCGCCAGATCGATCTTGGTGGCCTCGTCGGAGACGCCCACGAACGCCGCGATGCCCAGCGCATCCAGGCCATGCACGCCGTTCTGCCCGTGGAAGCGCCGTCCCAGCGACAGCGCCGCGCGCGCGTCCTGGTAGGAGCGCGCAAGACCGCGAATACCCGGATGGTAGCGCCCGATGCCAAGGTTAATCGACGCGCCGGTTTCGCTTTGAAGCCGCTTCAGCAGCTCGCTACCCGCGCGGCGCAGCGCTGTCAGGTTAGCCCAAGAGGCGCTCTCTACGGGATCGCTGTCGGCCCAGGTGACGAGATTTTTGGTATTGCTGGCTTTGAGCACCGCGACCTCGCCGTCGCCGATGTAGGCGCAGATCGTATCGTTGGGCAGATGGAAGAAGCTGACCACGGTGCCGATCACAAGCTGCGTGCGTCGGCGGATCTGCGCGTCGGTTTCGATGCGCGTCGAGTCGCTGGACGAGAGAATATACTCCGCCGCATCGATCAGGATCACCGCGCGCGGCGGCGTGAGATCCATGCCCAGCAGCCGCGACTCGCGCAGGATCGCGTCCTCGTCGTCGATCAGGCCATGCAGCAGGTTATAGATAAAATTATTCTTCAGCTCGTGCTGGTTGGGCAGCCGATCGACGACGGCGGTCTGATTGAGCACCAGCTCGACCAGCACTTGCGCCAGACGCGGCGAGATCACCTCATCGCTGCGCGGCTCGCCGACGATCACCTCGCCCATGCGTCCATCCAGCCGAAACGGAACGCGCACGGCATGCTCCACTGGCTCTTGCGCGGTACGCTCAAGCGGCAGGCCGATCAGATTTGGCTCGCTGCTGGATATGACAAGGCCGCGAGCGTCAACGACGGAGATCGGCGCGTGGAGCAGCTCCGAAACCCGATCGGTGACAGCCTCGGCGACCCGCTCGAATTGCGTGGTCATAATCGCCAAGGATGACTCCTTTATAGCGCTACGTCGCGGGGAACGTCAGATATTAACCCGTATGTTGCTTCGGTTTCTACAGTGCGGTTTGAACGCGATACATTCCAGGAATCGAACAGCGGAGCAAGTTCTGTGCCATGTGAACGCTGCCTGAAACATGCGACCATGAACAGCGATAGGAGCGTATCGCGATACGCTCCTATCGAATCATCATCGTGCCACGCTGAGCCGCGCTAACGGATCACCGGCTCTTTTTTAGTCTTTGTTGCGACATTGTTTGTTTCATCAGACTCCCTGATCGTACTGCCGGAGTCGACTGTCACCACAACCGTACAGTCGGGATTGTAGCAGTTGCCGCCGGGTCCGAGCGTATCCGTGAAGGTATCGCGTTGGCCCGCTGCCAGACCAGGCACGACAATCGTTCGCGACGGAGCCGCATCAGCTTCGATCAATATCGAAAACTTATCTGTCACGTTGGCGGCACTAGCGTTCGTGACGCTAAAGGTGATGGTCACGAAGCAGGAAAACGACTGGCCGTTAGGAACGCAGGCGATCTCTGGCGATCGCGTGGCGATCGCGACCGCGAGATCAGGCGTGGCCGGTGCTGCGACGATCAGCCGCGTATCAAGCGACGAGCTGGCCGAGCTTGCCGTGATCGGGACTACAGTATCCTGCGACACCGGCTGTGTCTCCACCGTGAATGATACGCTCGCCGCTCCTGCGGGCACGCTGACAGTCGTCGGGACCACGGCTGCCGGATTGAAGCTCTTGAGCGTGATAGTAACCCCGCCCGCCGCCGCATCTCTGCTCAGCGCGATCGTCGCGGTGGTCGCTGTGCCGCCGACAACCCGGTTCGATTCGAGCTTAAGCGCGGTCAGCTGCGGCGGAGCCAGCACCGTCAGGTTTGCGCTCTCCAATTCAAACCCGTCCGCCGCCATGATCTCGACGATCGTGTCCTGACGGACAAGGCTGGTCGAAAGCTCAAACGTCGCGCTGCTTGTGCCCTCCAGCACCGTCACGGTCGACGGCACAGCGACGATCTGCGGCTCCAAACTGCTCAAACCGATCTCGATCCCGCCTGCCAGAGCAGGGCCGCTCAGCGTCACCTCGCCGATGGTTGGGCTGCCGCTCTCGACGACATCGGGCTTGATCGCTAACGCTGTCAGGCCGGGCGGCAAGGGCGTCAGTGTCGGCGTCGGCGTCAGTGTCGGCGTCGGCGTCGGCGTCAGTGTCGGCGTCGGTGTCAGTGTCGGCGTCGGCGTCAGTGTCGGTGTCAGTGTCGGCGTCGATGCTGGCGTAGCTGTCGGTGTGGATGTCGGCGGGATCGATGTCGCGCTCGGCACCAGCGTGGGCGTCGGCACAGCGGTTGGCGTGAGCGTGGGCGTGGGTGTTGGCGTGGGCGTTGATGGGCATACCGTATCGTCGCGGACATTCTCGGTCAGCTCACGAACCAGTGGGAAGCGCGCTGGAACATGTACATGACAGGCCGGAAAAGGCCCTACCGGCGCGCCATTTCCCTCGACCCAGGTCTGCTGTCCAGGCGGTACGGATACCTGACCGCCTGCGCTCCTGACACGCACCTCACCTTCCCACACAATCACCCAGGTTGTGCGGGTCGGCGGATCGTAGTACACCAGGAACTCGGTCCCAATCGCCTCGACGATCGCCGAATCTGTCACGACCCGCACCCGTCCTGCCACTTGCTTGACCGGATCAACCGTATTGACCGTCGTGCCGAATGCCAGCCAGTAGCTCTCAATTGCGCTGGCTGAGGGATCAGGCCCACTCTCAATGCGTAGCTCCAGACTCGAGTTACGGAAAATTTGCACGCTCAGGAAATCTGGGAATTTGAGCCTGGCACGGCCCCTATCATCGACATCGATCGCATCGCCACGCCGCACCTCACGCTCCGTATCCACCGGAATATCCGCCCGCTCGCCACCTTCTGGGCGCAGACCAACAGCGCTCTCTTCGGTTGTCAACCTTGCCTGGAGCGGCCCTGCCGGGCAGCTATTGGTCCAGCTGCAAGGCAGAAAACGAAGCAGCGCAAGGATCAACAGAGCGCCTAGAATCAGAAGCGCAAGGAGT
>DASUTC010000361.1 GCA_036374795.1 Herpetosiphonaceae bacterium | reverse complement strand
GCACCGCCACGCTGGCGCCCCGTCCGCTCCAGACCGGCGGACGCGGGGAGTCGGTCGGCAAGTCCAGCGCCGCGACGCCGCGCAACTGCCGCCGCCAGTAGCCAAGCTGCTGCTCCAGGATGCCGCCCTGTAACCACTGCCGCTGCCAGACGGCGTAGTCGGCGTACTGGATCGGCAGCTCGGGCAGCGCCACGGGCTGATCGGCGACGAAGGCCGTGTAGCAGGCGGCGAGTTCGCGCAGCAGAATGCTCTCGGACCAGCCATCGGAGATGCTGTGGTGGAAGACCAGCACGAGGGTATGGTCGGCGGGAGTGGTCTGGAAGAGCGTGGCGCGCAGCAGCGGCCCCTGGCGCAAATCAAAGGGACGCTCGGCCTCGGCGCGCACCAGCGCCAGCAGCACGTCGGACGGGGCCATGCCGGCGAGCGCCGGCACGCCGATCAGCGGCAGCGCGATATCGTGTGCCTCGGCGATGACCTGCACGGGCTGCTCCGCTGCGCCCGCCACAAAGGTGGTGCGCAGCACCTCGTGCCGCGCGACGAGGGTGGTCAGGCTGTGCTGGAGCGCGGCGCGATCGAGCGGTCCCCGGAGGCGCAGGAGCAGCGGGAGGTTGTGGGCACTGCTGCCGGGCGTGAGCTGGTCGAGGAACCAGAGGCGCTGCTGAGCAAACGAGAGCGGCAGGGGCGTGCCATCGCGGGGCGTGGGCGTGAGGGGCAGCGCGGCGGTCGCCTGCTGCCCGCCGAGACGCGCGGCAAACGCGGCGACGGTCGGCGCTTCAAAGAGCAGCCGCAGCGGCACGTCGCGGCCCGTTCGCTCGCTCAGCCGGGTAGCAATCTGCGTCGCCAGGAGTGAGTGCCCGCCCAGCGCGAAGAAGTTATCATGCGCCCCGATCGGACTGATGCCCAGCACCTCCGTCCAAACAGCGGCGATCAGCGCTTCGGTGACGGTGCGCGGCGCGACAAAGCCCTCTTGCTCGACCGCATCCGAGCGATCCGGCGCCGGGAGCGCGCGGCGATCGACTTTGCCGTTGGGGGTGAGCGGCAGCGCGTCGAGCACCACAAAGGCGCTCGGCACCATGTAGTCGGGCAGACGCTGCCCCAGGAACGCGCGGAGGTCCTGCGGAGAACAAAGAGGCCCGGACGATTCTCCGAACAAAGAACCTGGGTGCTCCGAATCCGCTGCCTTGTTCCGCCGTTCTACGACGTAGGCGACCAGCCGTTTCTGCGCGTGCCCGCCTGCGGGCGACATATCCTCGCGCAGCAGCACGAGGGCCTCGCGCACGGCCTCATGCTGGCGCAGCACGGCCTCGATCTCGCCTAGCTCGACGCGGAAGCCGCGCAGCTTGATCTGGTGGTCGATCCGCCCGACGAACTCGATCGCGCCGTCCTCACGGTAGCGCGCCAGGTCGCCCGTGCGGTAGAGCCGCCCGCCGGGTGTGGTGCCAAGCGGATCAGGCACGAATTTCTCCGCCGTCACGTCGGGCCGGTTGTGGTAGCCGCGCGCCAGGCCAGCGCCGCCGATGTAGAGCTCACCCGGCTCGCCCGGAGGCACGATCTGAAGCTGCCGATCGAGCAGATAGATCTGCGTGTTGGCGATCGGCATGCCGATCGGCACCGTGGACGCATCCGCTGGCACGGCGCTGACCAGATGCCAGGATGCGAAGGTTGTGCTTTCGGTGGGGCCGTACACATGCAGCAGGCGCTCGGGCGCGCCATGCTGGAGCACCTCGCGCACGCGCTGCGGATCGCACGCCTCGCCGCCGAAGAGCAGATGCCGCAGGGATTGAAACGCATCCGGCAGCAGGCTGGACACCTGATTGAACCAGGCGGTGGTCATAAAGGCCGTGGTAATCTGCTCCGCACGAAGCAGGGCGGCAAACTGATCGGGAGCCAGCGCTGTCTCCCTGGCAACGCCAACCACCCGCGCGCCGTTCAGCAGCGCTCCCCAGATCTCGAAGGTTGCGGCGTCGAATGCGGTATTGGATGCCTGCGCAACCCGATCGCTCGATGTCAGTTGGGCATAGTCCGTCTTGCAGACCAGGCGGGTGATCCCGCGATGGGAAATGCCGACGCCCTTGGGCGTGCCCGTGGAGCCAGAGGTGTACATCACATACGCCAGGTTGTCGGCGGTGGCAGCGCTGGGCGGCGCGATCTCCGGCTGCTGCGCCACAATCGGCCACTCCGAGTCGAGGCACAGCGTCCGCCCGGCGTGCGCGGGCAGCATCGAACGAAAGCGCTCTGCGGTGAGCACGACCGGCGTTTGCGTGTCCTGAAGCATAAAGCTCAGCCGCTCGGCGGGATAGCTCGGATCGAGGGGCACGTACGCGCCGCCCGCTTTGAGAATCGCGAGCAATCCGATAACCAAATTGATCGAGCGATCGAGGCAGATACCAACCAGGACCTCAGGGCCGACGCCTAAGGTCTGGAGATAGCGGGCAAGCTGGTTGGCGCGGGCGTTCAACGCGGCATAGGTCAGACGCTCGTCGCCATAGGCCAGCGCAATCGCCTCTGGAGTCCGATCGGCCTGGACGCTGAAGAGATCGTGGACGCAGCGCTCGTGGGGATCGTCCGTCGCGGCGGCACGCGCTGCCGGCAATGCACGATCGGGCTGCGGTCGATCGGCTGCGAGCGTGCTGATAACCCGCTCGGAGTCTCGCTCGTCGATCGGCTCGTCGCCAAGGTGCGCGGCAAACGCGGCGACGGTCGGCGCTTCAAAGAGCAGCCGCAGCGGCACCTCCTGCCCGATGAGCTGCTGCACGCGGGTGATCACCTGCGTAGCGAGCAGCGAGTGGCCGCCGAGCGCAAAGAAGTTGTCATGGACGCCCACGCGCTCCACGCCGAGCACCGCCGACCACACGCTGGCGATCTGCTCCTCCAGCGCCGTGCGCGGCGGCACAAAAGCGGCCTCCGACGCGGCCTGAGACAGCTCCGGCGCGGGCAGCGCCTTGCGATCGATCTTCCCCATCGGTGTCAGCGGCAGCGCATCCAGCACGACGAACGCGCTCGGCACCATGTAGTCGGGGAGGCGCTGCCCCAGGAACTCGCGGAGCTGCTGAGGAGAACCGAGAACAGGGGATAAAGAACCAGATTCTATGGCCGTGCTGTTCTCTGTGCCTGGTTCCTGGTTTGGTACAACATATGCTACCAGCCGAGGATCGCCCGCGTGGTTGTCGCGCACTACCACTGCCTCGCGCACGGCAGGATGCTGCGTCAGCAGCGCCTCGATCTCGCCCAGCTCGATGCGGAAGCCGCGAATCTTCACCTGCTGATCGATCCGGCCCAGAAACTCCACCGTCCCATCGGCTCGCCAGCGGACCAGATCGCCCGTCCGATACCAGCGGGTCCCGTCCAGCTCGATATACTTCTCCGCCGTTAGATCCGGTCGATCGAGGTAGCCGCGCGTCACACCTACGCCGCCGATATACAGCTCTCCGGCCACTCCCACAGGCACCAGTTGCCTGTGGGCATCGTAGAGCCGCACCTGATAGTTGGGCAGCGGCTGTCCGATCGGATAGCCCATCACCGCGACATCGCGCGGCACCGGGTAGTGCATGCAGATGATCGTCGCCTCGGTGGGGCCGTACAGCACGGTGATCCGCGCGCGTGGAAACACCACCGCGAGCGCCGCGAGCAGATCAGGCGGCACCGCCTCGCCGCCAACAAACACCCGGCGGATCTGCGGGTAGGGCGCGACTGTATGCTGCACAATCTGTCGCAGCAGCGTCGGCACGGCGTGCAACGCGGTACAGTGCCGCAGCGTCAGATCAAGCTGCCGCAGGTTCAGGATCTCCTCGCGGCGCACGATCACCGAGGTGCCACCCGCAAACAGCGGCGAGAACAGCTCGAATACGGCAATATCGAAGGCGACCGACGCCAGCCAGGGCAGCACATCCGTGGGGGCAAAGCCAAAGGTCCGCTGATTGCCCCACAGCGTGTTCACCACCTGCCGATGCTCCACCAGCACACCCTTCGGTCGCCCGGTCGAGCCGGAGGTGTAGATCACGTACGCCAGATGATCGGGCCGCACGTCCGTCTGCGGGTTCGTCTGTGGCTGCCCGGCGATCGTCGCGGCATCGGCATCCAGCCGGACCATGATCCCCGCGTAGGCGGGCAGCGTCGCGCTGAGCGTCGCCTGTGTCACCAGCACGCCCAGCCGGGCATCCTGCGCCATGAACGCGAGCCGCTCGTGGGGATAGCCGGGATCGAGCGGCACGTACGCGCCGCCCGCCTTGAGAATGCCCAGCACGCCCACGACCAGCTCCGGCGACCGCTCCACGTAAAGCCCGACCCGCGTCTCCGGGCCGACTCCCAGATCCCTGAGATGATGCGCGAGCTGGTTCGCCCGCGCGTTCAGCTCGGCATAGGTCAGCGCCGCGTCGCCACAGACCAGGGCAGCCGCCTCGGGCGTGCGCGCCGCCTGGGCCTCCACCAGATGATGCAGGCATTGATCCTCAGGATACGGCAGCGCCATGCTGTTCCAGTCGATCAGCAGGTGCCGCCGCTCGGCCTCGGTCAGCAGCGGCAGCGTGACGATCGGCTGCCGGGGATCGGCCACCACCGCCGCCAGCAGCACCGCGTAGTGCCCGATCAGCCGCTCGATCGTCGCCGCCTCGAACAGATCGGTGCGATAGCCAAGCTGCCCTCGCAGCCCATCGGGCGACTCAGACAGCGTCAGGCTCAGGTCAAACTGGCTGGTATGTCGCTCCGTACCGATCGGCTCGAAGATAAGCTCAGGCAGCTCGATCGCGCGACGCGGCAGGTTTTGGAGGGCAAACATCACCTGAAACAGCGGCGAGCGGCTCAGGTCGCGCGTAGGCTGCACGTGCTCTACCAGCATCTCGAAGGGCAGATCTTGATGGGCGAAGGCACCCAGGCAGACGCGGCGCACCCGCTCGACGACCTCCGCGAAGCTCGGCTGACCGCTGAGATCGGTGCGCAGCACCAGCGTATTGACAAAAAAGCCGATCAGGGTTTCTAGCTCAGGCCGGACCCGCCCGGCGATTGGCGTGCCTACCGGGATGTCGGTCTGGCCGCTGTAGCGCGCGAGCAACGTCTGCCACGCCGCCAGCAGCGTCATAAACAGCGTGCTATCCAGATCCTGGCTGAGCCGGTGCAGCGCCGACGCAAGAACAGCGGGGATCTGAAAGCTGGTATGCGCGCCGCGATCCGACGACATTGCGGGACGCTGGTAATCGGTGGGCAGATCAAGCGACGCAACATCGGCTAACTGCGCCCGCCAGTAGCTCAACTGCTGATCGAGCACATCACCCTGTAGCCACGCGCGCTGCCAGTGCGCGAAGTCGGCGTACTGGATCGGCAGCGCCGGTAGTGTCACCGGCTGATCTTGCACAAAGCCCGGATACAATTCGCCGAGCTCGCGCAGCAGCACGCCTTGCGACCAGCCATCGAAGACGCTGTGGTGAATCACCAGCACCAGGATATGATCGCGCGGATCGTGCCGGAAGAGCGCTGCCCGCCATAACGGCCCGCGCTGGAGGTCGAAGGGCTGCCGGACGATCTCCGCAATCACGGCAGGCACCGTGTCGTCGCCCACATCCTCGGCGAGCGGCAGCACCGGCAGCGCCACCGGGCTGGGCGGTGCGATCTGCTGAAAAGGCTGCGCGGCTACCGCGTCGTATCCAAAGCTTGTACGCAACACCTCATGGCGCTCAACGATCGCGCCGAGACTACGCTCCAGAGCGGCATGATCCAGCCTGCCGCGCAGCCGAACGACACACGGGATCGAATGGAGCGTACCGCCGGGCTGCAACTGATCGAGGAACCAGAGCCGCTGCTGCGCGAAGGAGAGCGGCAGCGCTCCCTCGTCGCGGGCAACAGGCCGCAAGGGAACGTCCGACTCGGCAGCATGCGCGCCGATCTGCGCCGTAAACGCGGCAATCGTCGGCGCTTCAAAG
>DASUTC010000360.1 GCA_036374795.1 Herpetosiphonaceae bacterium | reverse complement strand
ACGGAGGCTGCTCGGCAGACGCGCCATTCTTGAGCAGCCGCTCCAGAATATAGGCATTTCCGGTCAGCGATGTAAGCGGCGTGCGCAGCTCGTGGCTGGCTAGCGACAAAAACTCGTCTTTGAGATGATCCAGGCGCTCGGCCTCATCCCGTGCCTTGATCTGCCCGGTAATATCCAGCGCCAGCACCAGCATAAAACGAATGCGCTCCGGTTGCTCCGAGCGCATGATCGGGATCAGGTTCCAATTCCAGATAGTCTCGTGCTCATCGCCCGCCAGCTTGAGACGAACCTCAGCCAGGCGTAGGGGCTGCCTGCTGTCGCACACCTGCTGCCAGAGTGTGCGCGCGTGCGCGCTCGTCCCGATGAACGCGATCTCCGGCCAGCGCCCGCCGATGAAGTCGCTCCGCTCAGGATGTGCCCGCGCCAATACCTGTAAATAATAGGGCGTGCCAATCAGCAGCTCGGTCGTCTCGACATCGTAGAGGCCAAGCGCCACCTGATCGGCGTGCTCGAAGATCAGCCGCAGCCGCTCGCGCTCCTCAAACGCCTCGCGGGCGCGCTGCTCGGTGACATCCGAGGCATAGATCACCACGCCGTCGACGCTGCCGTCGCGGCCATGCGATGGCACGATGGTATAGACGAAATAGCTCTCGACGGATTGGCTGTGCTGATTGGGAATGTAGGCCAGCATGTGGGGTGACGTGCGGGGCGCATCCTGGCTGAAGGCCTCGCGCGCCAGCTCGACCACGGTAGCATCGGCTTCCCAGAAGTAGCGCGCCACCTCAGCGAGCGGTCGCTCGCGCACCTCGCGGCCCTCAAGCAGCCGGGCATAGCGCGGGTTGAGCGCCTCGACGTGCAGATGCGGGCCGCGCAAGACCATGATATAGAACGGTGCCAGCTCGACCATCTCGGCGAGGCGTGCGCGCTCGGTTTCGAGCATCGCGGCCAGCTCTTGCAGATCACCGGTGCGCGCCCGCAGCTCCTCGTTGGTCGCCTCGAACTCCTCGTTGGTCGCCTGAAGCTCCTCGTTATTGGTTTCCATCTCCTCGTTGGTCGCCTGGAGCTCCTCGTTGGTCGCCTCGAACTCCTCATTGGTTGCCTGAAGCTCCTCGTAGGTCAGCATCATCTCTTCGTTGGCGACTTGCAGCTCTTCATTGGCGTCGAGCAGCTCCTTATTTATCTCGTTGAGCCGCTTATTGGCCGCGCCCAGCTCGTTGACAAGCTGGTTCTGCTCGACCTGCGCCGCCTCCAGGCGCTGCCGGGTCTGGATCTGATCGGTGACATCGCTGACGCTGATCGCCGCCAGATCGGGCGTGCTCACATCGAGCTGCATCGGCACGATCGTCAGGCAGAGATAGCGACCATTACCGCCGCTCGCCTCGCTGAGCAGCACTTCGGGCAGGCTCAGCGTATTGCGCTCGCGGAAGACCGTATCGATCGCGCTGCGCACCTGGGTGTAGGGAATGCCGCGTACGGCATGGAGAAAGTCCTGCTCCTTGCCGACATCGCGGAGCGCCAGCAGCCGCCGCGCCGCCGAGTTGACGGTGATCACCTGATAGGAGCGATCGATCACGACGACGCCGATCGGCAGGAAGCGCAGCAGCAGCTCGTTCAGCCGCCGCAGCACCGTCAGATCGGTAGGGATGACCGGCGCATCGGCGTCGGAGGGCGGCGCGGGCACCCCGCCGCCCGGCGGCTGCACCGCCTGCGGCTCCAGATGGGATCGAATATCGGCCAGAATCTGCCGACGCGGCAGCGGCACGTGATCGCCTGTGCAGCGGTAGATCTTCCACGGCTTGTTGACCAGCTCGAAGTACGGGTGCGTCGGGCGGATGACCTCGGCCTTGCCCAGGAAGAGATAGCCGCTGCTGGGCCGCAGCGAGAACGCGAACTGGCTGAGCACGTAGTCTTGCAGCTCCGGCGTGAAGTATATCAGCACGTTGCGGCAGAGCACCAGATCGATGCGCGGAAACGGCGCGCTGCGGCTCAAGTCCTGGTGCCCAAAGATCACCATCTGGCGCAGCGTCTTGGAGATGCGGTAGGAATGGTCGAGGCGCTCGAAGAAGCGCTCCCGGTAATCGTCCGGCAGATCCTTGAGCAGCGTTTCGGGATAGATGCCGAGCCGCGCAAAATTGATCGTCGCCGCGTCCAGGTCAGTCGCGAAGATCTTGATGCTCCACTCCGGCAGCTCCGCGCCCAGCAGATCGGCCAGCAGCATCGCCAGCGAGTACGGCTCCTCGCCTGAGGCGCAGCCCGCCGACCAGACCCGCAGCACACGGCCACGGCGCCGCGCCTGGTCCAGCAGCGAAGGCAGAAGCTTCTGCCTCAGATAGGCGAACGCCTCGTCATCGCGGAAGAACTGGGTGACATTGATCAGCAGCGCCTGGACCAGCTCGCCGATCTCCTCGGCGTGCAGGTCCAGGTAGTGGGCATAGTCGCGGAGCGTGTGGTTATGGGTGACGGTCATCCGCCGCCCGATGCGACGCAACACCGTCGAGGACTTGTAGGCGCGAAAATCGATGCTGGTCTGGCGATTGACGTGCTCCAGGATCTGCTGCAGCATATCTTCGGCCTTGTCGGTCTGCGGCAGCTCGACGCCGGTCAGCAGATCGTAGAGCAGCGGCCCGATGCGCTCGATATCGGCCTCGAAATCGACGACCGTCGGCGGCAGCGACATCGGCATCGAGGGGTAGCGCGCGGTCTGCGGGTTCTGAACGATCACCGTGCCGCCCGCCTCTTTGACATCCACCGCGCCAGCCGCGCCGTCGGAGCCGGAGCCGGTCAGCACCACGGCGATCAAGCGCTCGCCATAGGCTGCCGCCGCAGACGAGAGCAGCCGATCGATCGACGGCTTCGGTCGAGGCTGCTGATCGGTCAGCACCGCGACCTCGCTGTCCTCGATCGAGACATGGTGATTCGACGGCACGACATAGATCGTGCCCGGCTCCAGCTTCATGCGCGTCTCGACCACTACGACCGGCAGCGTGGTGCGGTGCTGAAGAATGTCGGAGAGGATGCTGGGACGGCTGGGATCGAGGTGCTGCGCCAGCACGATCGGGGCTGGAAAGCTCTGCGGCAGTGAGCTAACTAAGACGGATAACGCTTCGATACCACCGGCTGAGGAGCCAATCACGATCAGATCGCCGGATGTTAGGTTGGCCTGCGTATCGATCGGGTCCATCGAACAACCATTTCTAGTGATAGACATCGCGCGAGAAGAGCAAGCAGTATGCAGGCTCTACGAATCGCTGTCAAGTTTCTCAGCATCTATGACGCTGCTCTTGCGGTGTGACTGGAGCATCTGCTGGATCGTCTTGAGCAGCTCGTCGACGTTGAAGGGCTTGAGCACCACGCCCACGCCCATTGCGGTCAGGTGCCCCTCGATCTCCTCGACCTGACGCTTGGCGGCGGTGCAGATCACGACGGGAATATGCTCTGTCTCGCGCCGCATCTTGAGCTTCTGCAAGAGATTCCAGCCCTCGCGCTCGCCGCCAAAGATATAATCCAGCACAATCAGATCGGGCTTGGCCTGCTTGACCTCATCCAGATCGCGAAGGGCATACGAGTACAGTACCACCTCGTAGCCTTCCGAGGTCAGCAGATCCTCGAAGAGATCGAGGATCTCCTGCGTATCGTTCACCACCATGATCCGATCAGGCATCGTGCACTATCCTTGTTTCAAGTCCCGCGTTTCGCGCTGCGGCCCGCACCCCCGGCCTCGCGGCGCATGGCTCTTTCGTCGCTCAGGCCACCGCGTCGCCGCTCGTCTCTTCGATCTCGGCCAGGCCGGTGATTGGATCGTCCCTCACCAACACCTGCCGGATGGTCGCCGCGCGCTGCTCAGACTCGCGCGCCTTTGACTCGAAGCGCCGCACTAACATCATATGGCCGCGCTCCCGCGCCTGCTGCGCCATGCGCCGCCCCAGGCTGGCGCTCTCCTCCAGCGTGTTGAGCGCGACCCACAGCGCCGTTTCCAGCGCCTCGGCCTGCTCGGCAAAGACGCTCTCCACTGAGAACGCATGCCCAACCCGGCAGCGGAACCGAACCAGATCGCTATCATGCAGCTCGTACAGCACGCCGTTACACTCCGGGCAAGAAAAGGCCGAGGGCAAGCCTGGCCGCTCTTCGCTTTGTAATGCAGCCATATCCATTCCGACAATCCTCGATTCCAGTTCCATCTCGCGCGGTACGGGGTACGATTCTTCGTCTGCGACCGGATTGTTCGCCAATTCCGCCAGCAGCGAGGCCATCTGCGCCATCGGCAGGCAATAGTCTACGGCGACATTCTCTACCGCACTGCGTGGCATACTCGGATACAGCGCATCTTCGGGAGCTTGCGCCACGGCGATGCCACCGCGCGTCTTGATCGCCTGCAACCCGGCGGTGCCATCGTCGAGCGAGCCGGTCAGCACCACGCCGATCACCCTCTGCCCGTAGATGCAGGCGGCAGACCGAAAGAGCGGATCGACCGCCGGACGGTGGCGATTCTCCTTCGGGCCGCGCACCACGCGCACCCGCCCCTGCTCGATCAGCAGATGATGATCTGGCGGCGCGACATAGATCTGTCCCGCTCTGATCGGATCGCCATCTCGCGGATGCGCTGCCGACAGCGGGCCGGAGCGGCTCAAGATCGACGGCAATAAGCTTGGGCTTTGCGGCGGAATATGCAGCACGATAAAGACCGCTGCGCTCAGATCGGCGGGCAGGCCACGTACCAGCGTGGTCAGCGCCTCAACACCACCGGCGGAAGCGCCTATGACGATTATGTCACGTCCAGGCATGATCTATGCTCCTCGCGCCTCCGGCGCGATCTAATGAGCCATACGAGCAAGTATCGCACCACGTTCGGTCGCCTGCGCGCTCGGTTAAACAGCAGGGCGCAGGAGCACCGTATACTCCTACGCCCCGGGTTTTGCGCTTGGGGATCAGGCCCTCACTGCGTCACGACTGGCTGACCGAGCGCCTGGTCAGCAGCGCCGCCGCGCCGAGCGCCGAGCCGAAGATCGCCCGCCGCAGGTAGGGATGCCGTCCGAGCCAGTTGTACAGGCTGCGCGAAAACGCTTTGTCGCCGAAGTCGCCCTCGGCGGTGTCGAAGCCCTGAATCGGCTGGTACAGGTTGTCAGGCGCGTCAGCCGATTTGGGCTGGTCGGTCTTCTGCGATTCAAAACCGCCCCACAGCAGCAGCGCGTCCATCAGCAGCGGCGAGATCTTCTGAGTCTGGACCATCAGCTTGCCGCCGCCACCGGCGATCATGTCGCGCACGGAATGCTCGGCGGCGTACACGATCTGGTCGGCGACGACCCACGGCTGGTAGACCGGCGGCGGGATGTTGGGCTTGACGCCGAGCTTGGTACGCGCCTTGTCGAAGAGCGGCGTGTTGATCGTCGCGGGCATGATGTTGGTGACGCTGATCGGGATCTTTTTGTGCCGCAGCTCGATCCGCAGCGCGTCCAGAAAGCCGGGAATGCCGTGCTTCGACGCGGCGTATGCGGCCTGGTACGGCAGCGAAAGCTGCGACTCGATCGACGAGACGTGGATCAGCGCGCCGCGTCCCTCGCGCTTGAGATGCGGCAGCGCCGCCAGCGCGCCGTAGCCCTGGCCGATCAGGTTGACCTCGATCACGCGCCGGAACTCCTCCGGCGAGGTTTCGTCGAACGTGGCGTACAGGTGAACGCCCGCGATATGCGCCCAGGTATCCAGCCGCCCGTACTCGGCCACGGCCCGATCCGCCACTGCCTTGACCTGCTCGAAGTCGGTCACGTCGGCGGGTACGGCGATGGCCTGACCACCCTTCTGGCGGATCTCGTCGACCAGCGTTTGCAGCCCGTGCTCGCTGCGTGCCGCGACGACCAGCTTCGCGCCGCGCTCGGCGAACTTGAGCGCGGTCGCCCGCCCGATGCCGCTCGACGCGCCAAAGACGACGACAACCTGTTGCTCGATCGGTTTTAGTTGCATGTCTCCTCCTCGAACTGAACAAAGGCTTCAATCACTTATTCCCTTGTTCCCTTATTCCCTTGTTTCCTTGCTTCCATACGCTCCGACTCCTGGCTCGCCTGGCGGATGTCGTCCACGCGAAACCAGCGATAGCCGTAGCCCTCAAGCTCGATCTGATGCTTCCCGCCGTCGAAGCGCCGGTACTCGCGATCACCCAGCAGATCGACGAGATGCCCGGCCTCGTACTCGCTCAGGTCGAGCGTGACCGGGCACGCTTTAGACGAGAGGTTATGTACCGCAAGCACAATGCCGCCGTCCCACTCGCAGCGGTGCGCGAACACGCTGGCCTCGCCGGTATCCATGATCTGCGCCTGGCCCCAGCCAAACTCGGGGCAGACCTTGCGCGTGCGGATCATGCGCTCGATCGTGTTGAGAAGCGAGCGTGGGTCGCGGCTCTGGGCGGCGACGTTGACGCGCTGGTAGCCGTACGAGCCGCCGGAGATCACCGGACGTACCAGCTTCTTCCTCGGCGCTTTGGAAAAGCCGCCGTTCTCCTCAGGCGACCACTGCATCGGCGTGCGGACGCTCTCGCGCTCTTCGAGCGACAGGTCATCGCCCATGCCGATCTCCTCGCCGTAGCGCAGCACGGGCGTGCCCGGCAGGGTAAAGAGCAGGCTGTAGGCCAGCGCCAGCCGCGCCTGATCGCCGCCCAGCATGGGAGCGAGCCGCCGCCGAATGCCGCGCTCGTAGAGCTGCATGTGCTCCTCAGGTCCGAACTGCTTAAACACCTCCCCGCGCTCCGCGTCGCTGAGGCGTCCCAGGTCCAGCTCGTCGTGGTTGCGCAGGAAGTTGGCCCACTGGCCCCACGTGGGAATCTCCGGCAGCGCGTCGAGCGCCTTGATCAGCGGCGCGGCCTGCTCACGGGCCAGCGCCAGGAAGAGCGGCTGATTGACCAGGAAATTGAAGAGCATATGCATCTTATCGCCGTCGCCGAAGTAGGCCGCGATTTTGTCGGGCGACACGTTGGCCTCGGCCAGCAGGATCGCGTCGCCGCGCCGCGCCGTGAGAAACTCGTGCATCTCCTTGAGGTAGAGGTACGGATCGTCGATCTCCGGGTCGTCGATGCCCTTCAGCTCGATCAAAAACGGCGCGGCGTCCACTCGAAAGCCGGAGACGCCCAGCTCGGCCCAGAAGCCCATGATCTTGAAGATCTCCGCGCGCACGGCAGGATTGTTGATGTTCAGATCGGGCTGGTGCTCGTAGAAGCGGTGGAAATAGTAGGCCCCGGCCTCTTCGCTATAGGTCCAGACGGCATCTTGCTTGCCGGGAAAGACTACGCCCTCGTGCGCGTCGGCGGGCTTTTCTTCCGACCAGACGTAGAAGTCGCGGAACGGCGAGCGCTTGTCGCGGCAGGCCGCCTGAAACCACGGGTGCTGATCCGAGGTGTGGTTGACGACCAGATCGACAATCACGCGCATGCCGCGCTCGCGGGCCTCGCGCATAAACTCTACGAAGTCGCCTAGCGTCCCAAGGCGCGGATCGACGCCGTAGTACTCCGTCACATCGTAGCCGTTGTCGCGGTTGGGCGAGGGGTAGAACGGCAGCAGCCAGATGCAGGTAACGCCCAGGCCCGCGAGGTAGTCGAGGCGCTTGGTCAGGCCCGCAAAATCCCCGTCGCCGTCGCCGTCCGAGTCTTGAAAGGTATCGACATCCAGACAGTAGATGATTGCGTTTTCGTACCAGCGGTCGCTCATTCCCATAGGCACTCATTTCCTGGTCTTTGCGCCGCAGGCAGCGATGCCACCTGACCCGCAGGAGCGCATTGACGAATGTGTTCCATACCCTAGAGCTCTGCTCGCAGCGCTACGAGTAGCGCGCATCTTGAATGAGCATTGTCACGAAATGTGCCACCGAACCATGCTGCTCGGCGGTGGTAGATTGAGCATAGGTTAGTGATTTTATTTGTAAAATTGCATTTTACAGTTTGTGCATCCCCTACGTAATCCCCCCTTTCCTTTCACCCCCGAAGCGCGCCGTGTTGAATGAACACAGCGATGAACCTTTGTACTCCACCGAAAGGAGGGATTCTAGTATTCGGCGAAGGCGCGTCTACCGAACCCAATTCTTGGGAGTAAGCCAGACTGACCCGTTCGATCCTGTCATCATTCTTTGAAACGAGGTTCTTATGAGCAGGTTCTCCTTGCTATCAATGCTTAGCACTGCAGCATTGGCGTTTACTCTCGGATCGCAAGCCATGGCAGTTGTCCCTCAGCACGCAAATAGCCCCACGGCACAAGCAGTTGGACGTGTCAAGTTTCTTGCAGGAGACATCCATCGGCTACCCCCAGGACTAGCCGACAAGTTTGGCGGAGAGTATATTACAAATGATCAGGCGGACACAGCGAGCTTTGATGTCTTGGTCGTAAGCCGGGACGGGATGATGGAAATGGTTAACGATCAGGGAAAGCGCAATAAGCTTAAGCGAATGCTGAAACGCAGTAAATCCCTCATGACAATTGGTGCGGCACCACAGCAGATTGCGCAGGAGCTAGATGTAGAGGTGCTCGAAATGCACCCAAAAACCGAGCGTTACGTAGCAGGAAGCGTCACGCTCATCGGTTTAGAAGGGTCGATTTCGGGTGGCGTCCTTGTACCATCTGAAGCTTCAGCAACGTTAAGCATTGATGATCTGGCAGCAGACATCTATGATCACCTCGCAAGCGTGTACAATCTTGCTGCAGCACACCGCAAGCGCGCACCTGGATTGCAGGCTTACTATCTTGCGCCTAAAATCGCCAGTAATGTGCTCGATCTCTGTCCTTCCTATCTCGGCGGATATGGGAAATACAATGAGATTGCAACCGTGAACCGTGTTGAGGATGACGGCGACTGGACCTACGATTATTGGTCAGCCGACATTCAACAGCAAACTCTTGGAGGATTCGGTCATTGCGGCACTAATTACCGCACCTATGGACTAGCCACAATGGTAGACATGAAGCGAATGGACTCTACCGAACGCCTGTACAGGTACGGGCCAACTACTACAAATCGCGATAGCACAGCAGCAGTAAATATCGGTTTTTCGACAGGGTATGCACCTGCTGATCGCGAGTTTTCCGTTGCTTTCTCGGTGAGCAAGGAATGGTCGTTTACCACTCCTGCGGTAAGTGTTGTGGATCGTAGCGATTTCTCCACCGATATTGCTGCGTGGACCTTCAATTATGATCCAAGTGCGGATGCAGCGAAGTACACGTACACCTCGGAGCCCGGTTTTTCCCTGCGCACGCTACAAACACACGGCATGGGATTCTACAAGAAATCGACAATTACGTGGTACCACTCAATCTACACAGATCCTTCTCGTACGGTTGATTGGGGATACACATTCGCACGCTAGACCAAGCACTATCGGACGTGGCAGCTTATACGCTGCTCACATCCCATGTATACGTGAGAGAACACGAATTAATTTTATGTAAGGTAAATGCAGCGCATAGATAACATGGAGAGGAGTATGCAACAAAAGCTACGGCTGATCATAGCTGGTATCTACCTGGGCGTGCTGCTCACAGGCTGCGAAGGATTGCCAAGTCGAGGGGAGCGCATTGGCTCCGCCACGCCCGAAGAAGCTGTCAGACACTCAATTCTGGAAGGCGCAGATCTACCGCCGCATATTGTACAGAGCTTCAAGATCCTGGGAGCGCGCACCTGGGCGCATGGCAGCATCATACTTCATACCATGCGTGATCAGCGTCACCCCGAAGAAGAGATGTTCTCCTATCATTTTGTCGAGCGGGGAGAGCTAGGATGGCACGCCACGTACGGCAAGGGTTTTAATCAAGCAATGTTTCAAGAAGAGCAATTTATTGCCTTCCGTACGGATGGCGTCGAAGTGGCGGGCGGGCAGTATCTCGTCATGTTCGGTCAAATACACCAGCCTGGGGTCGAGGTAGAAGTAAGTCTCGGCAATCAACAGATTGGACAGGATGCAGCAACCGGCAACGCATTTCTGCTGCTTATGCCACTATCGGCCAGCGCTCACCAGCTACGTGTGCTCGATCGGCAAGGTAATATCCTTGAGCGTATCAATCTATCACCCCACCTATCGGGCGGATGAGCAGAGAAATTGAAACAAAGCAATACCGTGCAGCCTCGCCGACGCCTCGCATGAGTCAGCCGGTAGCTGCACGGCTCTCCACGGGATATGAGCGTTACTTCCCCTTCTCTTTGGCCGTCTCGCGGCTCACCAGCTTAAAGAACGTGCTCTGCTCGCCGCTGGCTTTCTCGTCCTGATAGAGAAACGCCAGGTTCTTCGCGTCGAACTTCTCGAACCACTCATCCCACGAGATCTCTTCAAGCCGATCGCTGCCCGCGCCGCCCGGAAAATCGATCCGCAGCACGCCC
>DASUTC010000359.1 GCA_036374795.1 Herpetosiphonaceae bacterium | reverse complement strand
CCGCTGGCGAACGCGCAGCCCGGCCCGACAGTGCTCCTGCTGGTTGGCCTCAACGGTGCCGGTAAGACCACGATGGCCGCCAAGCTGGCGCTCTTTCTGCGCAAGAAGCACCGTAATCCCCTGCTGGTCGCGTGCGACGTGTATCGTCCGGCGGCGATCAAGCAGCTTGAGACGCTCGGCAAGCAGATCCAGGTGCCGGTCTATACCGAGGGCACCGAGGTCGCGCCGCCGGTGATCGCGCGGCATGGCCTGGCCGAGGCCCGCAAGAACGGCAATCAGGTCGTGATCATCGACACCGCCGGTCGCTTGCAGATCGACGAAGCGCTGATGCAGGAGCTTGAGGAGATCCGCGCCGAGATCCAGCCGCACGAGACGCTGCTGGTCGTGGACGCGATGATCGGCCAGGAGTCGGTGCGGGTTGCCGAGGAGTTCAACCGGCGCGTGCCGCTGACCGGCTTCGTGATGACCAAGATCGACGGCGATGCGCGCGGTGGCGCGGCGCTCTCGATCCGTCAGGTCACGGGCGTGCCGATCAAGTTCCTGGGCACCAGCGAAAAGGTCGACGGGCTGCAAGCCTTCGATCCGCCGCGCCTGGCCTCGCGCATCCTGGGCATGGGCGACGTACTGACGCTGATCGAGCGCGCGCAGGAGAACATCGACAAAGACGAAGCGGCCAAGATGCAGAAGAAAATGCAGAAGGGCAAGTTCGACTTTGAAGATTTCTTGAACGCGATGAAGCAGATGCGTCGGCTCGGCCCGCTCCAGCAGATTTTGGGCATGCTTCCGGGCATGTCGCAGCTCAAGATCGACGAGCATATCAACGAGGATGATCTCAAGCACGTCGAGGCGATCATCCAGTCGATGACGGCTGAGGAGCGGCGCAATCCCGACATCATCAAGCAGAGCCGCAAAGAGCGCATCGCGCGCGGCTCAGGCACGGATCTCGACGATGTCAACGAGCTGCTCAAGCAGTTCCGCGAGATGCAGCGGATGATGAAGGGCATGATGGGCATGATGCCCGGCGCGGGCGGCAAGCCATCGACCAACAATAAAGGCGGCAGCGGCAAGAAGGGCAAGAAAAAGAAAAAGCATCGTGGTGGCCCGTCGTTGCCGATGCCCGGCGCTGGGCTGGGGCCGCAGGGCGGTCTGGGGCCAAAGAGCAGCCCATCCGATATCGAAAGCTTGCTACGTAATATGCGTAAAGAGCAGTAGCAAGTGTCCTGGTCCGCTCAGGTCGGGCGGCGATCGGACAGCATGTTGATTATTAACTAACTATTTGTTATTCGGAGGATTTCGTGGTTCGGATTCGTTTGCTGCGGCGCGGCAAGAACAAAAAGCCTAGCTATCGTGTCGTCGTTGCCGATTCGCGCTCGCCGCGTGATGGCAAGTTTATCGAGATCATTGGGAACTACAACCCGGTACAGCAGCCCAAGGTGCTGAACATCAACGCCGACCGCGCGCGCTACTGGCTAAGCGTCGGCGCGCAGCCCTCGGAGACGGTCGCCTATCTGCTGGGCAAAGTTGGCGTCGATGCGAAGCCGGGCACGCCCTACACGCCAGAGGCGGCGCAGCCAGCCGAAGCGCAGGGCTAACGCGCCGTCAGGCCAGGGGCGGGTGCCCTTTGGGCCCGGGTTGTCCCCCAATCATTTCCCGTTCTCATGCGGAATCTGACACCCTGTTTTCAAAGCATGCTGCTTGATTCTGCATGAGACGATTGAGGAGTTGAGCAAGAGCAAAAGGCATGTCGGTAGCCTTTTGTTCTTTGTGCTACATTATGAAAGAATTGCTCCTGTTCATCGTTAAAGAGCTGGTCGATCATCCCGAAGCGGTGCGCGTTCGCGAGCGCGATGGACGGTTTGCGATCACGCTGGAGCTGACGGTTGCGCCGACCGATGCGGGCAAGGTGATCGGGCGAAGCGGACGGGTTGCCAAGGCGATCCGCGACGTGCTGGGCGTTGCCGCGGCACGCGAGCGCAAGCGTGTTCACTTAGATATTAACTCGTAACATGAGCCAGAACCCACGCCCCTCACCCGACGAACTGCTGCTGGTCGGGCAGATCACGATGCCGTTTGGTATTCACGGCCAGCTTAAGCTGCACGCGATCACCAATCGCCCTGAGCATCTGCGCCGCATCTCAGTGGTGTTTATCGGCGAGGATCTCACGCCCTACAAGCTGCGCCGGGCTGCCGAGCATAAAGCCTCGGTGATGATCATCAACCTCTCCGGCATCGACACGCGCGAGGCTGCCGAGGCGCTGCGCGGCCAGGAGGTCTATATCCGCCAGGCCGACGCGCTGCCGCTGGACGAGGATGAGTACTACCTGCACGACCTGCCGGGTCTGCGCGTCGAAACCGTGGACGGGGCAGTTGTCGGCACGGTCAAAGAGGTCATCGAAACCGGCGCGAATGAGGTGCTGGTCGTCACACGCCCCGAAGGCGGCGAGGCGCTGATCCCGATGATCAAGGATGTGGTCAAGCAGCTCAACGTCGCGGCGGGGCTGGTGGTGATCGATCCGCTGCCGGGTATGTTGGAGTAGTCCAGAATCAAAGCGCAGCGGGACGGGCTTTACGGCCCGTCCCGCTTGTATTTAAGCGGTGGCCGCTACACGGTGGCTACGAAGCAGCCGGTATTTTTGGGCACGCGCAACACGCCCTCGCGCTCGATGATCGCCGCGATTCGTCGCTCCACCAGCGGCAGCAGCCTTGCCCGGTGGCTGCCGTCCTCAGGCAGCTTCTCGATCAGATCGATCGGCATCGAGGCATAGTACGCAAGCGCCGCCTGCGGTGTAGGAAAAAGAAACGCATCCTGATACACGTGGCGCTCGGCGGTGGGAAAGACCTCACGCACGAGATCGAGATGGTCCAGGCTAAAGCGCGCGAGCACGCGATGACCAAGCGGCGTGTAGCCCGCCTCCTGCGCGGCCTCGGCATGCAGGTCGATCAGCCGCTGGCCGTTGTCGGCACCGTTGGTCGCCAGGATCACCTTGCCGCCGGGCGTGAGCACCCGGCGCATCTCACGCAGCGCCGCGCGCTGATCCGCGATATGATAGAGCATATGGTTGCCCATCACGCGCTCGCAGCAGGCGTCGGGCAGCGGCAGCGCCTCGGCGAACGCCTGCACCGGCTGGACCGGCAGCCGCTGCTGTTGCGCCTGCTGGCGTACCGCGTCGAGCATGCCGCGCGATGCATCGACCGCGACGATCCGCACGCCGTAGGGCACGAACAGCGGATGATAGATGCCGGAGCCGCAGCCAACATCGGCGATCAGCGCGTCCGGCTGCGGATCGATCAGCGGCATCAGCCAGTCGAAGAAGCTCCGCGTCTGCTCGCTGTAGAGCGCGTGGCTCTGCTGGCGGATGCGCAGCTTCTCGGCGTCGCCGTACTGGTAATCGAGGTAGTGTCGATCGGTTGCTACGTCGGCCATGCGCTTGCTCACTTGTTATAGCGGCGCTCAAGCTCGGCCCAGACCTGCTCAGGCGCGACGCCCTGATGAGCCAGCAGCACGAAGGTATGGTAGAGCAGATCGGCGGTTTCGTAGGCTAGCTCGTCGGGATCGCCTTTCATCGCGCCGATCACCACCTCGGTTGCCTCTTCGCCCACCTTTTTGCCAATCCGCTCAGGGCCGCCGTTGAGCAGCTTGACGGTGTACGATCCCTCGGTCTGCTCCTGCTTGCGCCGCTCGATCAGATCGGCAAGCTGGCTGAGCACCGCGCTGGCCGGACGCGGCGCGGTCGCGGGCTCGTCGGAGAGCGAGCGCCAGAAGCAGGAGCGCGCGCCCGTATGGCAGGTCGGCCCCGCAGGCTCGGCCAGCACCAGCAGCGTATCGCCGTCGCAATCCAGCCGGATCTCGACCAGCCGCAGCAGATTGCCGCTGGTTGCACCTTTTTGCCATAGCTCGCCGCGCGAGCGGCTCCAGAAGGTGACAAGGCCGCTCTCCTGGGTCTGAGCCAGCGCCGTCTCGTTCATGTAGCCCAGCATGAGCACCTCGCCGCTGCGAGCATGCTGCACGATCGCCGGGATCAAGCCTTTTTCGTCGAATTTGAGCATCACGCGATCCATCGAGCGGAGCGGCAGGCAGGCTGCCGATCCTGGCTGTACGCTAATGTTTAAAGTGGCGGCGTCCGGTGAAGACCATCACCAGCCCCAGCCGGTTCGCCGTGGCGATCACCTCGTCGTCGGCCTGCGAGCCGCCCGGCTGCACGATCGCAACCGCGCCTGCGGCTGCGGCAGCCTCCACGCCGTCGGCCTTGGGAAAGAACGCATCCGAGGCCAGCACGCTGCCCTGGGCGCGCTCGCCCGCCTTGCGCGCGGCGATCTGCACCGAGTCGACCCGCGAGGGCTGTCCCGCGCCCATTCCGACCAGCGTCTCGCCCTGCACCAGCACGATTGCATTCGACTTGACGAACGCGCACGCTTTCCAGGCGAAAACCAGTGCGGCTAGCTGCTCCGGCGTCGGCTGTCGCTCGGAGACGACCCTCCAGCCTGTCGGATCGTCGTCGGCGACGTTATCTCGGGCCTGAGCCAGCAGGCCGCCGCTGACCTGTCGATAGTCCCACAATGTACCATGCTGCGGGCGCATTGCAAGCTCAAGCAGGCGCAGGTTGGTCTTGCTCGCGAAGATCGCGCGGGCCTCGTCGTCGAACGCGGGCGCGATGATCACCTCGTAGAAGTAGCGCTGCATCGCGGCGGCCAGCCTGCCGTCGACCGGACGATTGATGCCGACGATGCCGCCGAACGCCGACACGGGATCGCCTGAGCGCGCCGCCGCATGTGCCGCGACCAGATCCCCGTCCGAGGCCAGGCCGCATGGGTTGCTGTGCTTGATGATGGTCACGGTCGGCGCTGCGAAGCTCTGCACGATCTGCCAGGCGGCATCGGCGTCGAGCAGGTTATTGAAGGATAGCTCCTTGCCCTGCAACGGCGTGGCGGCGGCGATCGTGCCGCTCGTGTCGGCGTCGGCGCGATAAAACGCGGCTGGCTGGTGCGGATTCTCGCCGTAGCGCAGGTCGTAGGCTTTGTGCCAGGCCAGCGGCAGCGTCGCCGGGAACTGCTCGACCGTCAGATAGGCGGCGATGGCGCTATCGTAGGCGGCGGTGTGGGCGAAGGCTTTGGCGGCCAGCGCGCGGCGCAGCGTGAGATCGACCGCGTCCTGTTGCAGCGCGGCCAGAATGCGCGGATAGTCGGCAGGCTCGACGACGACCAGCACGTCGGGGAAATTCTTGGCAGCGGCGCGGATCATGGTCGGCCCGCCGATGTCGATCTGCTCAAGCGCGTCTTGCAGCCCGACATCGGGCCGCGCGATCGTCTCGCGGAAGGGATAAAGATTGACCACGACCAGATCGATCGCCGCGATGCTGTGCTGCGCGATCTGCGCTACGTCGTCGGGGCGGCTGCGGCGATGCAGGATGCCGCCGTGAACGGCGGGATGCAGCGTTTTGACGCGGCCTTCGAGGATTTCGGGAAAGCCGGTCAGATCGCTGATCGAGCGAGCGGCCACCTGCTCGCGCTCCAGCGCTTTGAGCGTGCCGCCGGTCGAGAAGATTTCGACGCCGAGCGCGGCCAGACCACGGCTAAACTCGCCAAGCCCGGTTTTATCCGACACGCTGATGATTGCTCGCATAGTTCGCTCCTTTTGCCAACAAAAAAGGCTCCGAATGGTTCGGAACCCGGCCCAGGCGAACGGCACTGCATAGCGCTCGAACTTCCTCGTGGTACTCCACGTCGTATCGCCAGTCATTCGAGCGGCTCAGGTATCGGCCTGATTATACCGCTTTTTTTGAGTTCAACGTTCTGAGTTCAGGAATCAGGGGAGCATAGAAACAAGGGAGCAAGGGAACAAGAGAGCAAGGAGGCTACGGCTCTGTTCTTTATTCCCTTGTTCTTTTGCTTGTTCGTCCCCCAGGTCTTGGTTCGCCATCGGGTGAAGGGGTAGAGAAGATAATGGATGCCACTCCACACCCCCGGCCTCGCAGCGCTCGCCTACTGGTTCGTCCAGCGGTAGTACAGGAACGACGGCACAAAGGCCAGCACGGCGGCGACGAGGAGCGAGAAGAACGAGATCGAGCGGGCGATCCATAGGAGCTGCAACATGCGTGGATTGGCGACGTTGGGATAGAGGAACGCTACGGCGATATAGTGCAGCACCGCGAAGCCGATGATCATGATCCAGCCGGAGAGCTTAAGCCAGACCTCAAGCGGCGGACGATGGATCAGATCGAGCAGGCCGCCCAGCACCCGCGCGAAGCGGAACAGGACCATCGCCAGCACGATGATGCCGATCTCCAGAATCAGGCCAATATGGAACAGGTTATACTCCATCGTTTACACCTCAAGAATGCGACGCGCAATGCCATAGAAGCGGTAGACCACATAGGCCATCGCCATCGCCGATATGCACAGCGCGGTGAAGGCCCAGCCCTGCTGGCAGGCGCTAAAGCCCAGGCCCGTCTTGCATTCGCTCATCACACCCGCCGTAAAGAAGGCGTACGATTGAATGATGTTGTAGATCACGATCCCGATCGGCGCGACGACCATCGCGATCCAGAACGAGCGCTGGCCCGTCAGCATCTCGAAGCGCCGTGCGATCAGGCCGATCAGGATGAACGCGCCCCAGAGCAAGAATCCGGCGATCAGGCTGACATAGTTGGTGATGTCGAACAGGAGGCGATACGTGCCCGTGCTGAGCGAAACCGGCGATTGTCCGTTAGGCGACGGACGGGCTCCCCGCCAATCCTTGGCGGTATCCGAGTCGAGGCCCTGGGGATTGCGCACCAGCGCCGCGCCCGGCTTGGGCGCAGATGCCGCGCCTGCACCGGTCTTGCTCCAGCCCACGATCGGGCTTTTCTCCGGCGCGGGTCCCCAGTACACATGATCGACCTGGCTGCCGTCGACGCCGTACAGAATAACCGCGTCAGATTTTTCATTCCACGCGCCCGGCGTTTTGATGACGCGGTAGGCGTGCGGCGCGACGGTGCCCTCAAGCGTGGCGACATCGTCGCTGGCCGTGCCGAGTCGCCAGCCGTCGATCGCGATCGGCTCGTCGGTGTTGTTGTACAGCTCGACCCACGCCTCGGCTCCTTTCTGTGGCAGCACAAAGACCTCGTTGAGCACCAGCGCCGTCTCTTTATCGGTGCGTATGCCCACGCCCAGGAACGCCAGCAGCAGGGGCAGCACAAACGCAAGGCACAGGATCAACGGGATCAGCAGATCCGCCGAGCGCAGCCGTTCGAGCGACGGCATGCTGAAGGGGATAGGATAGGCTTTACGTTGCATGGGCGGAACACATCTCCTTTACCCACGGTGGTAGCGTCCAGTACAATCGCGACGTGATTATGCCGTGGCTTGTTGAACTTTGTTGCGCAGTTGATCGGCGAGCGAGCGTGCCCGCGATGGTCCGAGCAGCAGCGTCGTCGACTGCTCGAAAGCGGCGATGGCGCGCAGCATATGCTGCGGCGGCGCGTTCGGATCGTTGGGTTGCAGCCCGGTGCGGCGGAACGCATCTGCCAGCAGCACCCGCGCGCTGTTGCCGATGCCCGCGACGGCAAGCTTTTCGAGTTCGGGATAGAGCGGCGTGAGCTGCCGCTCCTCGACGCGGCCATCGATCAGCCCCGCATCCATCAGCTCGATAATCGTCTTGAAGGTGGTGAAATCGCCAAGGCCCGACAGCCGCGCGATGTCGGCGACCGTATTTTTGCCGTTGATCATCGTCAGCACGCGCCATTTATGCGCTTCCAGGTTGATCTCACGGCTCGAAGAGCGGGGATTCGGCACTAATTTGAGCACCATCTCGCCTGAGATGCGCTCGGCGATACTGGCCCACTCATCCTGGCGACCGATGCCCTCCATGATGATGATTTCGTTGGAAACGCGGACATTCGGCGGCGGCAGTGGAATCCGCTCGTGCAGCTTGAATGGGCCGGAGGTGCAGGTGAAGAAGCTGTAGACCGCTTCCTCGCCCACCAGGCTGCCAAGCTGTGCGCCGCAGATCTTGCCCTCGTTGAAAAAGACCCAGCCGCTGAGCTGCTCTTTGCCCCGGCGTCCATGGATCTCAACGCCGCCGGTTTTCTTGCCCAGATCGATCAGCTGGATAATATCGACGAGTCCGAAATCCCCCAGATCTCCTTCGAGCGCCATAATTACACAGTTCATCAGCGTAATGCAGCACGCGCGTGTGCCGTGTATTACGCCGCATAAAGTTAGAGCTTGCTGATAACGATTTTACTGATGCCCTTGAGTGTGTCGAACACGCCCGGCCCCGATGCGGCGCATGCCTCGAACCGCGTCCAGTTGAACGGGTTGAGGTACTTGTCGAGGATCGCTACGGGCAGCGCGTTCGGCAGATCGCGCTTATTATATTGCAGCACCAGCGGAAAGTCTTGAAACTTTTTGCCCTGCTTCTGGATATTGCGCGCCAGCTCTTTCAAGCTGTTGACGTTCTCCTCCAGCTTGCTGCGCTGCGAGTCGGCCACGAAGACCACACCGTCCGCGCCGTTCAGGACCGCGACGCGCGTGCGCTCGTAGAGCACCTGCCCGGGGACCGTGTAGAGATGAAAGCGCGTTTGAAAGCCGCGCACCTTACCCAGATCGAGCGGCAAGAAGTCGAAGAAAAGCGTGCGCTCGGTTTCCGTGGCGATCGACAGCAGCTCGCCTTTGGTCGCCTGCGGAACCTGGCTGTGAATATACTGAAGGTTGGTCGTCTTGCCGCACATACCGGGGCCGTAATACACGATCTTACAGTGAATCTCGCGGGCGGCGACGTTGATGAGTGCCATGTGCTAAAGCCCCTTGTATTAGTCACGGAACAACAGATCGATCGTATCTTCCATCGAGGTGCGGAAGCTGGAGCCGAGCACGTCGTCGCGAACGCGGCGCGACTGACGCACGCGCTGGAGGATCGTCGCCAGCTCCTCGGAGGCTTTTTTGATCAGCACCTTGACCAGACCGATATGTGTTTCCTTGTTGAAGATAATCGTCAAAATCCACTGCTCGGCGATCAGCGCGATGAACAGGTTTTCGCGCACGCCCTGCTGGAAGAGCATCTTGAAGTCTTTTTCACGCAGCAGCTTGGCTACCTCGCGCGATGAGGCGAATGTGCCTGCGATCAGCGCGCCCAGCGCCGTGGTATCCTGACGGTTGGCATCGCCGTGGCAGGCGATCACCTGACCACTCTTGTCAAGCAACAGGGCGTGATTGCCGCCTGTTTCTTCGACGAGCCGGTTCAGCACCTCTTCGATGTGCGCGGTTTCGTCAGGCGGCACGATCAAGCTAGTAAGTTGTGGATCGAGGGCCATGATTTCCTGCCTTTGGCAATGATAGATGAGCCACAATAGACGGCGACAATGCCGCGTAGATGTGTTCCGATGGTCAGGGCCGTACGCGACGAGCCGGACAGCTAGATCGCATGGATCGCATTCACGAATGCGTCGTAGTGTTTTTGCACCAGAAACCGCAGACGACCGAGCTGCCCACGCCCCTGGGTCAGAATAAGCAACATCGCGTCGGGCGTCAGCGGCTCGATCAAGACCAGTCCCTCGGCATATTCGAGCGTGATTTGCTCGGCGGTGCCCCTGGTAATCTCGCGCCCAAGGGCTTCGGCCAGCGCCAGGCCGTTCGCTGCAACCGCACAGATGGCTTCTGTATCGACTCCGTTACGCGCGGCGCTTTCCATCAGCAAACCATCGGTTGCGACGACAGCCGCGAGGTCAACCCCATCGATCACCCGGAACCGATTTAGTAGAGCGTGGAGCGACGTGCTCATGAGCCGTGTATTCCTTTGTGTACGGATATCCGCAGTTGATACGCAACACCTGCGTTGCCATCCTGCGACAGTGTGTAGGAGAAGCGCACACGAGGTGTCCCGCGTCGTATGATACGCAATTCGCCAGGGCGTAGCAGTAAACTGGCGGGCTATCTCAGGGGATTACTCCTTGTGATGGAGTGGGCAGGACCGCTACGGCCCGAGGCCAGGAGACGAAAGAACCATGTGAGGAACCAAGAACCGGGGAACAGGCGACCCAGGAGCTAACGGCTGAGGGCCTGAACTCGAAACTCCCTACGCTATGGCAGCCTGGACATGCGCATACGAGCAGCTCCCGGATCGGTGCCGCTCGGCCTGACGATTGCGGTGCGCGGGGGAATCGGGCGCTCAGCGCTCCTCCAGCCGACGCCTCGCGCGCCGACCATTGAGCGTTTCTTTGGGGGGACGGCCCGTGCGGATGTTGCGCAGCGAGGTGACGGTAGCTTCCAGGGCACGATCGGCCCAGCTATAGATCGTGGGACGGCTCCGGTCTAGCTCCTGCGACAACTGCGTCACATTGGCACGGTATTCGGGATCAAAGGTGGCGAGGTTGATCCGAGCTGCCGCGATAATCTGGCGGAGTTCGTCTTCGGTCAGATGATAGTCTTCGATGAGTTTGCGGGCGCGCTTGCTCGTGAGATCGATGTGCATACCGCGACTCCTAAATCATGCTTGGATAATCCTAGCATGTTTTGTGAAAGTTGTCTAGTTGGGTGTAAATGCTTGTTCGATGGCTTGTGAGCGGTATGCCGTTGAAGGGCGCTTAGAAGAATTGTGAACTCGGTAACAATGGTTGACACATCTGTTTGCACACCTTTTCGTATGTGTAAAGCGGAGGTAGAGGGTGCCAGGCTGGACGCATCAACAGCACCAGGCCGGATCGCTCAGCGATCCGGCCTGGCATGGCTTCAACGGGCTGCTATTGACCGCGTGCCTTGGTCTGCTCGCCGTCGGTGTGGACCTCGACGGCCTTGCCTTCGAGCGCGCGCCCCGTGTTAACGGTGATCCGGCGTGGCTTGACTTCCTCGGCCTTGGGAATTTCCAGGTGCAGAATGCCTTGCTCCAGCGTCGCGCGTACCGCATCGGCTTTGACCGCCGTCGGCAGGCTGATCGTGCGGCTGAAGCGACCATAGCGCCGCTCCATCACATGATAGTTAGCCGGCTTGTCGCTGGTCTGCTGCTCCTTGCGGGTTTCGCCGCGAATGGTCAGCACGTTATCCTGGATGGTAATATCGAGATCTTCCGGCTTGAAGCCGGGCACGACGGCATCGACGACGAACTCATCCTGGGTTTCGCTGACATCCAACGGCATCGAGAACGTAGCGCTGCCGCTTCCCATACGCGCGGGGCTGACGAAGCTTTCTTCAAAGAGCTGGTTCATAGCGTCGCGCAGGCTCAACATCTCGCCAAACGGATCAAAGCGCCGCATGTTTGCCATAATAGATGCCTCCTTCACAGTAGTATGGTTGCGTTCTGCGATATACTGTATAACGTCTGAACTGCGATCCGCAGCTCGTTTTTCGTTCCGATCACTATCATAGCGATCGAACGTTAATCAGGTGTTTGTGGAGCATTAGAGTAGTGTTAGATTTATCCGACTATCAACTGCGCCAGCGCGATTACCTGCTACGGATCAGCCAGGCGATTACCGCGCAGCTCGATCTGCAAGCGGTCCTGAGCCTGGTCGTGCGCTATGCGGTCGAGATCGTCGCTGGTAACTACGGCTTTATCGCGCTCCACGAAGAGCCTGACGGCGAGCTACAGATTGCCGTCGCCTACAACATCGCGCCGGAGCAGTATCCCGACTTCAAGCCGCTGCTGCGGGTGCTGGCAAGGTCCGGCGCGCCCAACCAGGAGCGTGTGCGGGCGGTGCTGCGGATCGCCGATCGGCTGCACCTGCCGCTGCGCCAGGTCGTCTCGCTGCCGCTGCTGCTGCGCGGCGCTCCGATCGGCGTGATCGTCGTCTTTCGGGCGGCGGTCAATGTTGCGTTTACGCTCGACGATCAGGCGCTGATCGAGGCGTTTGCCAATCAGGCCGCTGTTGCGGTGCAGAATGCGCGGCTGTACGAGGCTGCCGTGCAGGAGCAGGAGCGGCTGAACGCGATCATCGAACAGGCGGCGGATGGCGTGATGATCCTCGATCGTCGCTGGCGGATCACGTCGTTCAATCGCGCGATGGAGCATCTCACAGGCTGGCCGCGCGAAGAGGCGATCGGACGGCCCTGCGCCGAGGTGCTCGGCATCCACAGCGATCAGGGCATCAATATTTGCTTGACGGCCTGCCCGCTCCAATGCTTCCCACGCCAGCCCAATCCGACGGTTGAGGGTAGAATCACGACGCGCGATGGACGCGAGCGCTATATTTCAAGCCGGTACTCGCCCACATATGGCCCTGACGAGGAGTTCCTGGGCGCGATTGCCAACGTCCGCGATATTACGGCGCGCAAGCTGGAAGAGCAGCAGCAGGCGACGTTTATCTCGGTGATCTCGCACGAGCTTAAGACGCCGGTGGCGATCATCAAAGGCTACGCCAGCACGCTGCGCCGCACCGATGCGAACTGGGATCACGATACGCTGCTGGACGGAATGCAGGTGATCGAGGAGGAGGCCGACCGGCTGGATGCGCTGATCGGGAACTTGCTCGATGTATCGCGGCTGCAGGCCAGCGGCCTGCGCTTGCAGTTCGGCCCCGTCGATCTTCCGGCCCTGGCCGAGCGGACGGTGCAGGGCATCGCGGCGGGCGCACCGGAGCACTTCGAGTTTCAACTGCGCTTTCCCGGCTCGTTTCCGCCGGTCCACGCCGACGAGGAGCGCCTGCGGATGGTGCTGGCAAATCTGCTGTCGAATGCCGTCAAATATAGCCCGGAGGGTGGGATCATCCGGGTTGGCGGCTGGACCGAAGGTGGCGAGGCGATCGTGTATGTGGCCGACCAGGGCGTCGGTATCGCGCCCGAAGACCAACCGCGTATCTTCGAGCGCTTTTATCGCGTTGACAATACCCTAGGCCGACAAACGCAGGGAGCCGGTCTTGGCCTCTACCTGGCACATGCGATCATCGAAGCGCACGGCGGAACATTGCGTGTGGAGAGCCAGCCGGGGCGCGGCTCCCGCTTTGTTTTCACGCTGCCGCTCGAACGGCGCAGCCTGCCGGTAGAATCGGATCTGCCGCCTACCGAGGAATAGCGACCTTCGGCGTGGTCCGCAGAGTCGGCGAACTGCTTGTGTTTAAGTTGCTCAAAAGAACATAAAGCACGATAATAGAGCAAAACACGTAGGGTCGTATCGTGGGCGTACCAATCCCCCCGGCCCTGTTCATGGAGCTTATGATATGCCTGGAAGACGAATGCTACGCGACATGATGAGTGTCAACGATATTTATAGTTATGCCGAGCCGATTATAGAGCTGCTGCGCGAGGAGTATGGCTCGTACGACGCCGACACGCTGGACGAGGTGCAGGTCGAAGATGGATTTGCGCAGCGGCTTCAGGCGCGCGGCTACGAGGTGCGGGTCGAAAGCGAGCCAGCAGCGCCAGGCGTATCAGCGGCTCCCGTTTCGACACCTCCCGTGTCGGCGCCATCGGTGTCGGCGCCGGAAACCCCGATCGTGCCCGTCACCGTGGTGCGGACGCGGCGTGCAACGTCGAACACCGGCGGCACGGCTCGTCCTCGCCGCGCGACGCCAGCCGGTGATGGCCCGCGCCCGGCACCGAGCGCCGAGACGAGCCGGGGAAGCGCGGAGAGCGCCCGCCCGCCGGAGAGCAGCGCCGAGACGACGGGATCTCAGCCAGATGCGGCTGGTGCAGAGAGCGCGCGGCCCGCGCCCAGGACACGGCGGACAACCCGCACGCGATCGAGCAACAATGGTGAGGCTGCGTCGTAGGGGGACGAAAGCTCAAAGAACTTGAAGCTTGAAACTCGAAACCAAGCGCCATCAGTGAACATGCCATAGAGATCTATGACGATACAGAGCACAAGCGAGCAGCCCAGGATCGAGCTTAAAGATCGGCTCGTGCTGGTGGTGGACGACGAGCCGCGCATCGTAAACTTTGTGCGGATGAACCTTGAGCTTGAAGGCTGTCGGGTGATCGCGGCGAGCAATGGCCGGGAGGCGCTGGATCGCATCCGCGATAACTTGCCCGACATCGTGCTGCTGGACATCATGATGCCGGGCATGGATGGCTTTGAGGTGCTGCGCCGCCTGCGGCAGTTCTCGACGGTCCCGGTGATCGTGCTGACGGCCAAAGATCAGGAGGACGATCGGATTCAAGGGCTGGAGCTGGGAGCGGACGATTATATCGGCAAGCCGTTCTCGCACCGCGAGCTGCTGAGCCGGATTCGCGCGGTGCTGCGGCGACATGCCACGCCGCCGCCGGTGCCGCAGACACAGCTTAAGATCGACGATCGGCTGACGATCGATTTCGCCAAGCACGAGGTGCTGGTCCATGGCGAGCCGGTGAGCCTGCGCCCGACCGAGTATCGTCTGCTGTACCATCTGGTGCAGAACGCGGGCTGGGTCATGCCCCACGACGTGCTGCTGGCGAAGGTCTGGGGGCCTGAGTACCGCGACGAGAGCCATTATCTGCGGCTGTATATCACCTACCTGCGGCAGAAGATCGAAGAAGATCCGGCCAATCCGCGCTACATATTGACGGAGCGCGGCGTCGGCTATCGCTTCGTCGATTTCCGCAACAAGCAGGCGTAGCATTCCGTTATGCCGAACTGGCAATGCAGCCGCTCATCCTCGGACGATGGGCGGCTGTTTTGAACCTATCCGACGTTGTGCCGCCTGCGGCACACTACCCGCTACCGAACTTCACGATGATAGTGCCTGGCAATGTACTGGTGGCCGATGGCCTGTCGTTTCGCTATGGACAGGCCGAGCAGCTCGCGATTCATGATCTATCGTTTCATGCCGATCGCGGCGAGATCGTGCTGGTCGCCGGGTCGAGCGGCTGCGGCAAGTCCACGCTGCTGCGCTGCATCAACGGGCTGATCCCGCGCTCGTACAAGGGCGAACTTCAGGGTAGCCTGCGTATCGAAGGGCAAGATCCGGGGCGGCTGTCGCTGGCGCAGATCGCGCAGATCGTCGGCACGGTGCTGCAAAATCCCGAAAAGCAGATCGTCGGCGCGTACGTCAAGAATGAGGTGGCGTTCGGCCCGGAGAACCTGGGCTGGCCCCGCGACCGGATCGTCAGGGTGGTCGAGGAGGTGCTGCACCGGCTGGGCATCGCGCATCTGCTTGAGCGCGAGACGTTCAAGCTGTCGGGCGGCGAGAAGCAAAAAGTGGCGCTGGCGGGCGTGCTGGCGATGCAATCGCGGCTGCTGCTGCTGGACGAGCCGCTCGCCAGCCTCGATCCGCTGTCTGCCACCGAGACGCTGCGGCTGCTGCGCGCGCTGGCCGACGACGGGCATACCCTGGCGCTGGTCGAGCACCGGATCGAGGATGTGCTGGCTCTGCGCCCTGAGCGCGTGCTCTTTATGCGCGACGGTCGGCAGGTCTACTGGGGCGGTCTGGCACAGTTCGAGGCCGTCGCCGATCCGCGCGAGGTCAAGCTGCCCGCGCCGCTGGTCGTGGACTGGGCCAGGCGCAACGCTCAGGCGATCGATCTGCCGCCGCCACCGCCGAGCGCGCGACCGGACGCCGAGCCGCTGATCGAGTTCGAGCACGTCGACTTCTTCTACGATCCCGACGTGCCGGTGCTGCACGAGGTGAGCCTGACGATCCGCAAGGGCGATGTCGTGGCGATCCTCGGTCCCAACGGCGCGGGCAAGAGCACGCTGGTCAAGCAGATGATCGGCCTGCTCAAGCCGCGCGCGGGCCGGGTGCGCGTGCTGGGAGCGCCGACCGTCGAGCTGACGACCGCGCAGATCGCCCACAGCGTCGGATACGTCTTTCAGCATCCAGGGCATATGCTCTTCGCGCCGACGGTGCGCGAGGAGTTGGCGTTCGGGCCGCGCAATCTCGGCTTCGATCAGGCGCGGATCGACGCGAACGTCGCGCGCGCGATCGAGATGGTCGGGCTGACGGGCCTGGACGATCGACCGCCGCTGGCGCTGAGCTACGGCCAGCAGAAGCGCGTCGGCATCGCGGCGGTGGCGGCGATGGAGTCGCGGGTGCTGGTGATGGACGAGCCGACCGCCGGACAGGATTATCGCTCCTACACGGCGTTCATGGACGCCATCGCCCGGCTGCAAAGCTTCGACGCGCTGGTCTTCATCACGCACGATCTGGATCTGGCGCTGAGCTATGCCAACCGGATCGTGCTGGTGGCCGAGGGTAGGATCGCCGCCGACGGGCCGCCTGAGCGGGTGCTGGCCGACGAGCCATTGCTGCGCCGCTGCCGGGTCGAGCCGACATCGCTGCTGCGGCTGAATCTGACGTTATTGCCACACACGGGCCGATTCTTACGGGCTGAAGGATTGGCGCGCTATCTCAAGGAGGATCACGCTGCAACGAACGAAGGAACGTCGAACGTCGGTATTGGGCCTGATCAACAATAAGCTCCTGCTTGAATCACGGAGGGTGCGATGAGAACAGCTTCGCCGAACCGGTACACCCGCCCACTGCTACTGGTAGCAGTGCTGGTCGTCGTCAGTGTGGTATTGGTGTATATCGGAAATATGCTAGCCACCGCTCAAGGCGCGGACCCGCTGGCTGGCTTCAACTGGATCTGGTTCGTGCTGATCGGAGCCGGAATCGTCTATGGCCTGTACGTCGCCTTCGCCGATCGTCCGATCTGGCAGGTCGGCACACGCGAGGTAGTGATGATGGCGATCGGCGCGGCGCTGTACGGCTTCTTTTCCTACTGGAGCAACTCGGTGCAGATGCCTTCGGTCAGCCAGGTAGCGCTGCGTCCGGCGGTAGTGATCCCGGTGCTCTTTGGCGTGCTCTTCGGTCCGGTGGTCGGCTTCTTCACCGGATTTGTGGGCAACATCCTGGGCGACGCGCTGACCGGCTGGGGCGTATTCCCTATCTGGGACATCGGCAACGGGCTGATGGGCATGGTCGCCGGCCTGGCGGTCGCGTTTCCGCGCAGCCGCCGCAGCTTCAACGGCCTGACAATCGCGATCGGCGTGGTGGGCCTGGTTCTAACCGCGTGGCTGCTGCTCGATCCAACCGTCGAAAACCAGTTTGCAGACGGCGCGGTCGGGGCGATGTGGTGGGTGCCGCTGCTGGGCGTGGCGCTGGTGATCGGCCTGCGCTACGTGCTGCGCGATCGGCCCGACGTCGCGATTGCGCTGCTGTGGTCGGCGCTGGGCGTGATCGTCGGGATCGGCTTTGCGGCGATTGCCGACATCTGGTGGAACGGCTACACGCCTCAGGTGGCGATCCTGGGCGAGTTCGTCCCGGCGGCTGGTCCCAACCTGATCAACATCGCGATCCTGCTGCCGATTCTCTACGGCGCGTACACCTCGGCGCGGGCACGGACCGGGCGGGTCTGAGCTACCCGAAAGAACAAAGGAAGAGGCGAACAAACCAAGAACAAAGAACAGCGAACAAAGGGGAGAAGAGAGAACCAAGCACCACCTTCCCCCTCGCCTGTCGCCGCTCAGGCGGAAGCCCGTCTGAGCGCGGGGCAGGGGGTGGCGCGCACGCGCCGGGGTGAGGGCCTGAACGCGAAACTTGATTGCCTATGATTGTCACCTGGGGCTACCGCAAGCGCGGCAGCGCGATCGAGCGGCTCGATCCGCGCACGCGCATCCTTGGCTTTATCGGCCTGACGTTCGCGCTGATCCAGATCTGGGATCTGCGGATCATCCTGATCTTCTTTGTCGGCACGCTGGCGCTGCTGTGGCTTTCCCGCCTGACGTGGCGCGAAACGCGGCGCTTCTGGATCGTGATGAGCATCGTGGTGCTGATCCTGACGCTGTTTACGGCGCTGACCGGCTGGCAGGGCGCGGGCGTCTATGCCGTCGAGCGTCCGATCTGGCCGCAAGGGCTGACGCTGCTCGGCTACACCTTCTATCCGTCGCTCAGCATCGAGCGCAGCGTCTTTGCCGTGGCGCAACTGCTGCGGATCTTTACGCTGGCGACGCTCTCGATCCTGGTGATCTACACCACCAATCCGGGGCATTTCGGCGTCGCGGTGCGGCGGCTGGGCGTGCCCGACAAATTCGCCTTTGCCACGGACCTTGCCTTTCGGTTCGTGCCGACGCTGGCGCGCGATTTTAGCACGACGCTGGACGCGCAGAAGGCGCGCGGCTATGAGCTGGAGCGCAAGGGCGGCCTGCTGCGGCAGATCCGCAACATGGCTCCGCTGGTGGTGCCGGTGACGATCAATGCGATCGTGGGTGCCGACGAGATTGTCGATGCGATGGATCTGCGCGCCTTCGGCACGGGGCCGCGCACCTGGACCGAGCCGCTGCGCTATCGCTGGTGGGATTATGCGGTGATTGCCGCTGCCGCGCTGATCTTTGTGAGCATCACGACGCTCAACCTGCTGGGCTACGGGAACTTCTGGCTGCCGGAGGTGTTCCGCCGATGATTGTGCCATCGGTACAAAGCGCAGCGCGGCGACTTGTGCAGACTACACGAATTTATGTAATCGGTTACAAAATCCTTTGACAGGGGTGATTCTGCGACGTATACTCCCTGCCAACACTTGCCATCATGCTCCGTCATATTTGGAGGATACAATTATGTCGCAGACTCGACTGGTCATCGCCGACGATGAATCCCTGATTCGCATGAACCTGAAGGAAACGTTGGTCGGTCTGGGCTACCTGGTCGTCGGCGAGGCGGGCGATGGGGTCAGCGCGATCAATCTGGCCCGTGAGCTTCGGCCCGATCTGGTGATCATGGACATCAAAATGCCCAAGCTGGACGGCATCCAGGCCGCCGAAGTGCTGACGCAGGAGCGCATCGCGCCGGTGCTGCTGCTGACGGCCTACAGCGACCGCGCGCTGGTCGATCGGGCCAAGGAGTCCGGGGTGGTCGCGTATCTGGTCAAGCCATTCCGCGAGGCCGATCTGCTCCCCGCGATCGAGGTCGCGATGGCGCGATTTGCCGAGCTAAAGGCCATGGATAAGCAGATCGGCGATCTCAAAGAGTCGATCGAGACGCGCAAAGTGGTCGAGCGCGCCAAGGGCTTGCTGATGGAGCAGCAGGGCTTGAGCGAGGCGGAAGCCTTCCGCAAGATCCAGCAGCTTTCGATGAACACGCGCAAGCCGATGAAGGAGATTGCCCAGGCGCTATTGTTGGCGGCTCAGATCGAGCACTAGCCGTGATGCCGAGATTGCGGCGCACGCCGGTCTGGGTGATGGTGGCGGCGTCGGCGCTGCTGGCCTCGGTGCTGACGCTGGCGCTCGACCGTGGGGTAGCCCTGCTGCGCGCGCCAGAGACACCGACGCCGACGACCGTATCCGATCAGCCGGTGGTGGTGGTCATCGAAACGCCGGAGCCGGAGATCGAGCCGTCGGTGCTGCCGGACGACGAGGAGCAGCGCTTGCTGCGCCAACTGCAACAACAGTCCGTGCAGCATTTGGGCATCACGTTTGTGCTGAAGGCGGAGCGGCAGGTGACGCTGGCGATGGAGGCGCTGGCGATCAACGATATGGCCCGCGCCGATCGGGAGTTGGTCGCGGCGCAGGCATCGCTGGACGATGCGTTCAGGCTGGCCTCGGAGAATCTCAAGCCACAGATCAGCACGGAGCGTCTTGAGCTTGGGCGGATTCGAGCCGATCTGGAGATTAATCCGCGTGGCCTCGACGAGGACCTGCGCAAAATGCGCGATCGGCTGCTGAGCCTGATCGTCGCGCGCTAGCACGCCATCAGGCGGGAAGGTTGGGATAGTTCCCCATCGAATCCTTCTTCCTGGGCCGGACGAACGTATTTCATCTCGGCGCAGGTTTCCGAAGCTTAAGACTCGAACAGCGCGTGCAGTGCCTTGATGCTTGCACGCGCCGTCGTTTGTTGTCTGGAAATGCGGGGTGGAAATTCCTAGCGGCGGTCGCGAGCGCGAACCCGAATAGGCGCTGGGACGGCCTGAGGACGTGCGGCGTGGGCGAGGACAATTGCAGCGAGGAATGCGAGTAAAGTCAACATAATCTTCTCCACTAGCTGAGGATGGAGGGCTGGAAATAGATATAGGTAAACCGTACCAAAATTTAAACGATTCGTCAATACCTATTTTAGACTATTTCGTGTCGTACCGATCGGGCTACCGCCGCATGCGACGACCGATCGCCGCGCCGAAGGCATAGAGCGCTTCCAGCCGCAGCAGATAGGCCATGCCCAGATACAGGCCCAGCCCCAGGCTGCCCAGCCCGACGATCAGCGCCAGGATCATGATTTTGCCCTGCGCCGGGCCATCCACGAGCGTGTACAGCGCCCCGCAGATTGCTCCCGCAGCGCCGCTGGCGAGCACGCCCTTCCACACGGCCTCGCCGAGCCGCTGGCCGCGCAGCGCATCCAGCCGGTGATGCGCGAACCAGAGCATCAGCAGCGCATGAACCCACCACTGCACGACGTTGCCCAGGATCAGCCCGTAGACGCCCCACGCGCGCACCGTGAGAAACGCGACCAGCAGATAGGCTCCGATCGCGCCGCCGTTGACCAGATTGGGCAGCAGCGTGTTCCGCCGTGCGTAGAAGGCGAAGATCAACGGCTGGTCGATACCGGCGGCGATCAGGCTGGGCAGATAGAAGAGCAGGGCCGTGCCGATCGCGACAGCGCCAGCAGCCGTCGTCTCGCCGCCCTCGAAGAGCAGCGCGGTGATCGGATAGGCCAGCGCGGCCATCAGAGCCGTCACCGGCAGCAGCAGCAGCAGCAGCGACTTGATCGAGAGCGCCAGCGTGCGCCGGTACTCGGTCAGATCAGACGGGTCAGCGCCCTGGCGTGAGAGCGTCGGCAGCGCTGCCAGCGAGATCGCCGTAGCGACAATGCCCAGCGCAAGCTGGATCAGCGTGGTCGCGAAGCGCATCTGCGCCGCCGCGCCCTCGCTCACGCCCGACGCCAGCGATCGGTCGATCACGATGCCGATCAGGCTGAAGCTCAGGCCGATCAGCACGGGCACGTAGAGCCTGCCGATGCGCCGTACATCGGGATGCCGGAGATCGAGGGCCAGGCGCAGCGGCACGCCTCGCAATCCGGGCGCTTGCAGCAATACCTGGCCCAGCGCGCCGATGCCCATACCGATCGCCAGGCTGCGCACGCCGTAGCCCGCGCTGAAGAGCAGGCCGCCGACGATGATGCCGACGTTGAAGGTGGCGGTGCTGAACGCCGGAAGCAGAAAGCGCCGCCGGGCTTGCAGCAGGCCGGTGATCAGCCCGGCCAGGGCCATGAAGATCGTCGCGGGCAGCATCCACGGGATCAGGTCGATCGTCTCGCTGCGCAGCATGGGCGAGTTGGTGCTGAGCGTGAGCAGCGTGCCCAGCCAGGGCGCTGCCAGCCAGGTCAGTCCGGCGGCGGTCGCCATGATCAGGGTCGCCAGCGTGAAGATCGTGCCGGCCACGCGGCCAAGCTCGGCCTCGTCGCGCTCGGCTAGCTCGGAGAAGACCGGCACCAGCGCGGCGCTGACCAGCCCGCCGACGATCAGGTCGTAGAGCGTGGTGGGCACGGCGGAGGCGATGGCGTAGGCGCTGCTCTCGACGCTCACGCCAAAGAGTCGGGCGATGATCGTCTCGCGGGCCTGGCCCAGGAGGCGGCTCGCGATGTTGCCGATCGCGATCAGCGCGGCGGCGATCGCAATGCCTCTCCCGATCTGCGCGGCGGGCGTGGTCGGCTCGGTTGGCGCGGATGCCTTACTCATCGAAGATCGTCGTCTCCGGCGGCGCGTTCGGCGCGGCGGGCGGAAACGCGCGGAACAGCCGATCGATCGTCAGCCAGTCGCGGTCGGCGAGCAGCGGCTCCCAGTCGGCGCGCTGCGACGCATGGCAGCTCAGCGCGTCGCGCTTGATCTGCTCGTACGCGCTCACGTCGAGCACGGCGGTCGGGGGAGCGTGCGGCGGCGCAGCGCCCATCGGATGCTCGATCGTTCGCTTCGGCCTGATCGTGACGTAGTACAGCCGTGGCGGTCGCTCGGTCTGGCACTCGGCGCGGTATCGCGCAAACGCCTGCTCCGTCGCGTCGTGAATCGCCAGATGGTCGGGATGGCCCGTGATACCGTCCGGCCCAAAGGTCAGCACGATCGTCGGCTGCCAGTCGCGCATGACTTCAAGCACCTGCTCGGCGAGCAGGCCCGGCGGCAAGTTCTGCAAGCCGCCGTCGGGATGCCGCCAGACATCGATCCGCTCGATGCCCAGCACCTCAGCGGAGCAGCGCAACTCATGCTCGCGCAGATCGCCCAAGGTCTGCCCCGGCGCGAGATCCGCCGCGTCGTCGTTTCCGGCGTCGCCGCGCGTGGCGGTGATCACCGCCGTCCGCCAGCCCCGGTCGTGAGCCAGGCGCATCGTCCCGACCGGCCCGAAGGCTTCGTCGTCGGGATGCGCCCAGACCGCAAGTAGCCGCTTAGCGTGCATAGCGCTCCACAATCCGCTCGATCAGCTCGGTCGTCGAGTGTCCGGGCAGGTAGCTGATCAGCTCGACGTGCCCGCCGTAGCCCTGCACGATGCGCGCCTCCGGCAGCGTTTTCGGCGGCGTGGCATTGGCCGTGCTGGCGGCGGAATCCGCAGCGCTCAGCGTGTAGTCGCCGCCTTTGACGTACACATCGGGCTGAAGCGTCGCGACCAGATGCTCGGCGGTGCGATCCTCGAAGATCGTGACATAATCGACGGGACGCAGGCCAAGCAGCAGCGCGGCGCGCTCCTCCTGAGGAATCAGCGGACGCTGCGGCCCTTTGAGCTGGCGCGTCGAGCTGTCGCTGTTGAGGCCGACGACCAGCAGATCGCCCAGGGCACGCGCGGCCTCCAGGTATTGCAGATGGCCGATGTGCAGCAGGTCGAAGATGCCGTTGGTGAAGACAACCCGCAGCCCACGGTCGCGCCACTGCTGCCGGAGCCGAGCAAGCTCTTCCAGAGGTATCACAGTTCGCATCGCTTATCCCATCGCCGCAGGCGGTATGCCCTGCGCTAATTCGTCGGGCGTTACCACTGCGTTGCCGAGCCGCCGCACGACCAATCCCGCCGCGTAGTTTGCCATCTGCGCCGCCGCGACCGGCTCGATCTCGGCGGCCAGCGCCAGCGTGATCACGGCGATGAACGTATCGCCAGCGCCGGTCGTATCGGCGGCCTCGACGCGGTGCGCGGGGATGTGCAGGTAGGGCTGCGCGCGGCCCCGGATCGACAGCCCATCGCGGCCACGGGTGACGATCATCAGCTCCGGCTCAAGCATCTCAAGCAGATCGTCCAGCGCGCGGCGGTACTCGTCCTCGCCGGTGATCGACCGGCCCAGGTAGGCGGCGGCCTCGTCGTTGTTGCAGCGCAGCAGGCCAGCGCCGCTGTACTTCGCCAGCTCGCCCTGCGCGTCCACGGTCAGCAAAACGTTGTGCTGCTGGCACAGCCGGGCGATCTCGCGCACCAGCGGCGGCGTCAGCAGCCCGCTCAGGTAGTCGGAGCAGAGCACGGCGTCGATCTGCGGCACACACGCGCCGATGCGCTCGACCAGCGCCGCGACGATCGCGCCGTTGATCGGCTGCCGGTCGATGCGGTCTATCCGCGCGAGCTGCTGTGAGAAGCGCAGCGAGCTTTGCGAGATGATGCGTGTCTTGACGGTCGTCGGGCGGTCGGCGTCGATCAGGATGCAGCCGGGCTCGACGCCGACCTCACGCAGCAGCGCGATCAACTGCTGGCCCTCGCCGTCCTCGCCGACCACCGCCGCCTGGATGGCGGTCGCGCCCAGCGCGGCAATGTTGTTGGCCGGATTGGCCGCGCCGCCCGGAATGTACGTCCGGCGGTCGAACTCAAGCACGGGGATCGGCGCCTCGCGCGACAGGCGCGTCGCGTGGCCGAAGACATACTCGTCGAGAAAGACATCGCCGATGACCAGAATGCGCTGACGGGCCAGCGCGGCCAACACCTGGGCGGTCGAGCGTCGATTGGGCATTACGGTGTCCCTGGTATCACAGTTTGGGCAGCGTCAGCCCTTGCTGGTTTTGATATTTTCCGGCCTTGTCGCGGTAGCTGGTCATGCACGGCTCGTCGCTCTGGAAGAACAACACCTGCGCGATGCCCTCGTTGGCGTAGATTTTCGCCGGGAGCGGCGTGGTATTGCTGATCTCAAGCGTGACGAAGCCCTCCCACTCCGGCTCGAACGGCGTTACGTTGACGATAATGCCGCAATTGTGGACGAATACGCCCGCCTCCAGCGCGAAGTTGCCTGCTTCGGGCACGGTCAGGCAGTAGACATCGTGGTCGCCCGGCAGATCGCGAATCGCCGCAACTTTGTGGTTGCGTGCTGGTCGCGTGTCCTTGAAAGCATGCACGACCTCAGGGAAGCGACGAAACACCGAGCGGTCGCAGTTGAGCAGCCGCGCGGCTCCGTGAATCTTCTGATACATGCCATGACGTAGCTTCCACTCCTCGATCATCCGATGCGTTGGGTAGAGATGACCATTGAGCGGCTGATAGACCACCTCATAGCCGCGCGCCAGTTGTCGGTACAGCGGCATGAGCGAGTCGCCGGGGCGCAGATCGTGCGCCGCGACCATCCGGCCATCGCGCATCATAAAGAGATGATCGGGCGTGCAGTGGATCGCTTGCTCGTTGTCGAGCACAACCTCGACCAGGGCGTCCCGACCAATGTAGCGCGGCGCTTCGAGCAGCGTCACGATCATGCGTCCATGCGGCCCGATGCTGTAGCCCCAGAACATCTCGCCATCGTCGGCGCGTCGCGCCATCTCCTCAAGCGTCGGCGCGGTGCCATCTACCAGCGCAACGCGCGTATCGCCACGGAAGCAGCGCGCATACGTACTTTTGCCGACGCAGACCGTCAATACATCGCGTGGAATACGAAAATACTCAACGGTTTTCGCTAATGCAAACGAGTTGGGCGGAATGATGCACTCATCGCCCTGAAAATCCTTGAACGCTTTCGGATCGAAGTTCTTGGGATCGACAACCGTTAGCTCGCCGGTCGCGCTGGTGAATATTTTGAACTCGCCGGCGACACGAATATCGTAGCCGTACGACGATAGCCCATACGAGACAACACCCTGCCGAACCTGGCTTTCCTCAAACGGCTCGATCATGCCGTGCTCAAGCGCCATCTGTCTGATCCAGCGGTCGGACTTAATCGCCATATCCAGCTCCTTGTGTCAGGGTGTTTCAGCCTATGCCAGCGATCGGCGGCCCGGCTCGATCGCGCTGCGATGATACTCGAACTTGGCGCATGCAACAACTGCCGCAGCTTACATCACGCTTACGATGCCGAGATAAGCTGTCCCGACGGAGCCGAGCGCGTGGTGCTGGATCGACGCAGCGCCCAGGCCCGCCAGAGCGTGTAGGCCATCAGGCTCCACAGCAGCGCCAGGCCATAGAACTTGTAGGAGAGCGCCAGCGCGGGCAGGCCGGGATTTTGCTTGCCGTCGAAGAAGCTCCACTGGTTGCCGTAGGCGATCAGGCCAAAGGCGAGCGCCAGCAGCACCGCCCGTCCCAGCGGCAGCGGTCGATCGGCGCTGTGCCAGACCAGCATCACGAACGCCAGGATCGTGATCGTGGCGTAGTGCATCCAGGCCGCCGGAACCGCCAGCACCATCACCACGGCGAAGCTGCTGAGTTGCAGCGCGAAGCTGATCGACCGTCGCTCGAATGGCGTGATGCTCAGCAGCAGCGATACGCCCGCGATCAGCGCGAAGCCGCCGTAGGTCAGCAGGCTGATGCTCAGGCTGTGGATCGGCTCGGTGCGCAGCGGATCGTAGCTCAGCCGGTTCAAAAAGCCGTTGATCGTCTGGTTTTCTACCCAGCTCGTGCCGCCGCCGATGTTGGGCAGCACCCGCGCGACATAGATCACGTGGTTTTCCCAGCCCATCACGCCGATCGCGATGCCGTTGAGCAGCGCCAGCCACGCGGCAACCCAGCCGATCGCTTTCCACTCGCGTCGCACAAAAAGGAAGCCGACCAGCAGGAACGGGTAGAGCTTGAAGAGCGTGCCGAGCGCGATTGCCAGGCCGGTCAGCCAGGGCCGATCGGCGCGCAGCCCAAGCAGCGCCAGCGTCAGCAGCAGCAGCAGCATGATGTCGATCTGGCCGTAGGCGATCGTATCGAAGGGCGGCTGCATCAGCCCCAGGATCACGCCGACGGTCGTCAGCGCGAGCAGCCAGCCGAGACGCGGACGCAGCAGCCATGCCAGCAGCCCGCCCGTCGTCAGGTAGAGCGCGACGTTCAGCAGCCGGTGCAGCAGCAGAATAAACACGTCGTCGGACGTGGCGAAGGGCAGGAAGAGCATGCCGTAGAAGGGCGGCACCTTGAAGACATGGCCGAAGTGGTTGGTCAGCACATCGTCGAGCTTGTAGAGCGGTCGGCCAAGGTGGAAGTCGTACGCGGCTCGCCACAGGATGAAAAAGTCCGGTCCCGAACGGCGGAAGGCGAAGCGCGCGGCATAGGCCGCCTCCGCCACGCCGCCCAGCGCCAGCACCACCAGCGCGATCTTCCAGCGTGTGCTCGTCGCCACACGCGGCACGATCGCCAGCGCCAGCAGCAGCGCCATCACGACGATGCCAATGTTCTGTGTGCCGGGCCGTGGGCAGACGCCGCTGACCGTCTCGGCGCACAGCGCGCGCTGGTAGAGCAAAAACATCCAGTAGCCGACGCCGAGCAGCACCACCAGTCGTCCCGGCTCGACGCGCTGCGGCAAGGCCCACCAGCGTCCCTCAGGCCGCGTCAGCCCGGTCCAGAGCAGCAGCGCTACATGCCCCAGGATCGTCATCAGCAGCAGCCGGTGCGTGTACGGCGCGACCGCCAGCGGTCGCAGCGCTGCGCCGAGCGCCAGGCCAACGCCGAGCATCCCGGCGCTGAGACTCGTCACCAGCGGGGATCGGCCAAGCCGCAGCAGCAGCAGGCCCAGCGCCAGCACCAGGCCCGGCAGCGCGAGCATCTGTCTCATGGGCGGGAGCGTCCAGCCAAGCTCATGCCAGACCACCCGCGCAACGCCCACGCCGAGCGGACGCGGATCGTTGGGCGGGCTCCAGGTCGGGCTGAGCAACCCGAAGCGCGGATCGCCGCTGCTGATCGCGGCTCCCGGCACCAGCAGCGCCAGCGTGCGCCGACCATGGATCGGCGTGGTGACAAGCGGCTGGCTGTTGGCGGTCAGTGTCAGCGGCACCGGCGGCTGCTCGTCGGGCACCCACAGGCGGAGTTCAAGCAGGGCGCTGGGTGGACGCCCGGCCTGCGGCAGGGCGATCGTGCTCGCGCCGGTGCTCCAGCGGTAGGTGAAGTCGCCTGCGCGCTCAAGGCCATGAACATCGCGGAAAACAAATGTATCGTGCTCGCTCACCGCCCGGACGATCGGGGGCGTGAAGCCGTAGGCCGCGAGCAGCACGGCCAGCGTGACGAGTGCGGCCAGGCACAGGCTGAGGATCGCGCTCCAAGAACGCTTGGTCAGTCGGTCGCGCATAGTGCCAAGATCGACCCATCGGCGCGATCGGTCGATCACGAGCGGATAGACAAAACGAAGCCGCCACCTGCGACGGCGGCGGCGCTGCGGGCTGGCTCGGCGTCAGGACTCGACCAGCGCGTCTTCCATGACTTCTGGCTGCGCGGCCTCGACGGTTGCCGCGCGCCGCCCCGTGATGTATGGCTCGAAATAGCGCTCGATAATCTCGCGCTGCTCGGCGGTGGTTTTGGCGTGCTGGACATCCCGGCGCAAATTGGCCGCGCCCGGCATCCCGACGTAGAACTGGCCGATCAACTGCTTGAGCTTGCCCATGGCCTGGTGTTCGGGCATCGTTTCGAGCAGCATGTCGAGGTAGCGCAGCAGCAGCCATTGCTTATCGGCTGGCTGCGGCTCGAAGATCGGCTCTCCCGCGCGCAACTGGCTGATCTGTCGGAAGATCCACGGATTTGCCATCGCGCCGCGCCCGATCATGATGCCGTCGACGCCGGTTGCGGCCAGTCGTTGCAACGCATCCTGAGCGCTCTTCACGTCGCCGGAGCCGATGACCGGAATGCTCACGGCCTGCTTGGCCTGCGCGATACGCTCCCAGTCGGCCTCTCCGGCATAGCCCTGCACTTTTGTGCGCGGATGCAGCGCCAGCGCGCTCACGCCCGCATCCTCAGCGATCCTGGCGGTATCGACGTAGTTGAGCGAATCGTCGTCCCACCCGGCGCGAAACTTGAGCGTGATCGGAATCGAGACGGCCTCGCGGACGGCGCGCAGCATGCGGCTAAGCTTGGGCAGATCCTTGAGCAGCGCCGAGCCATGACCGCCGCCGGTCACTTTGGGCGACGGGCAGCCGCAGTTGATATCGATAATATCCGCGCCGAGCGCCTCCACCTGCCGGGCCGCGTTGGCGACTAGCTCCGGCTCGTTGCCGGAAAGCTGCATCGCGATCGGTCGCTCCTCAGGCAGGTAGTCGAGCAGCCGATGCCGCTGCATCGCCTTGGGCGTGACACTGGCCGCGTTGGTCATCTCCGTCGTCACCAGCCCAAGCCCGCCCAGCGACAGCAGCAGCCGCCGAAAGACCGAATCAGTCACGCCAGCCATCGGCGCGAGCACAATGTTGGGCCGCACCGTGATATGGCCGATCTGGTAGCTGTCTGGAAGATGTTTGAACTGTTCACTCATCATATACGAATAATAATAGCGCGGAGTCTGCTCCACGCTACAATGCAATGCTCAGGCTGAATTATACCATGCAGGCGGGATAGAGGAAAAACTGGCTTTGTACCACTAACTTAACAGGCGCTCACAGGTGCTTTTGTGATATGCTGTGACCTTAAGTGATAGTTATGATCTGTAAGCTAACAGCGGGTAATTATGCCAACGGTGTTACGAGTAGGGCGATTCCGCTTCTACTTCTTTAGCAATGAAGACAGGAACCGCCGCACATTCATGTCAAGGCAGGCGAGGATCAAGCCAAATTCTGGCTCAATCCAATTATCCTGGCTGCCAACTATGGTTTTGCAGCACGTGAGCTTAACGAAATCGCACGCATTATTATGGAGCATCAGGCTGAGTTATTGGAGGCGTGGCATGACTACTTCGGCCAACAATAAGGAGCGCTTACAACGGGCATATGTGCCTACAACCGCGCTTGCCAAAGCTGTGACATTCGATGATGCACTGATGCATGTCACGCTGACCGACGGACGCATTATTGGCGTGCCGATCATCTGGTTTCCTCTGTTGCACCGGGCAACACCTGCCGAGCGTGAGCGGTACGAAATTGGCGCGGGAGGCCGATCGCTGCATTGGCCGGAGCTAGACGAGGATGTATCTGTGGCGCAGCTTCTCGCGGGCGTCGATTGGAGCGCTACGTAAGCACGTTGCTGCGACAGGGGGATCAAACCAGGCCCTCACCCCGGCGTATTGCGCGAGGTGAGGGCCGTGGTGTGCCTAGTTGGTGGGGATGCCCCGATCGGCAAAGATCTTGCGGATCTTGGCCTGGTTCGCGCCGTGGTTCAGCGCGCGGTCGGCGGCCAGGATCGCGTTCGCGCCATCCTCGAATGAGGCGGTCGGCGTCAGGTAGAAGTGGCTCTGAAGCACCAGCCGGTCGGCGGTGGTTCTGCCGAGCGTGTTCCACAGATCGAAGAGCGCCCGCGACCAGATCTCGCCGTCGGCGTGGACCCGCCCGACCACATCTTCGGGATAGTGCTTGTTCTTGTCGATGCGGCGCAGGCACGGCGGCGACAATCGCGAGTACGAGGTCGCGTCCCACTCGGCGACGCACGCCAGATACGGGCCGCTCTGGCCCTCGGCGCTCATCGTGAAGGCCAGGTAATCGCTGAAGCCCTCGCCCATCGCGCCGCCCTCCAGGGTGCTGCCGAAGCCGGGCACCTGATTATCCTGCACCGAGTGGCCGTACTCATGGACGATCACATCGGCATCCTCGGCGTCGTCGACGCCGCCGCGTCCGAGCGAGATCGTGCCGTTCGGCGGATTGTAGTACGAGTTGTCGTAGCTGAACGTGCTGACCTTGACGGGCTGCTGGCGGTTGTTCACGTTGGTAAAGCCCAACGACTGAATGTAGCGCTGCGTGCGATCGATGTGGTAGTAGGCCATCACCTGCTCGAAGCGAGCATCGTCGCGGCCATAGTTGAACACGAACGACGACTCCCTGGCTGGCTCTTTGCTGCTGGCATCCACGAACGGGCCGCGCAGGTAGCCGGAGCCGTCCAGGTCGCGCAGCGCCACCGTGCGATACGCGCTTGCCAGATCGGCGTAGTCGGCATCGTCCTGATCGGTCAGCGTGGGATTCTGGAGCGTCGCCACGGGATTGGGATCGAAGACGCGGCCCGTGCCCTCGACCTGCCGCAGCAGGCTGCGTACCGCCAGCGTTTGCCCGCCGATCGCATCGACAAACACATCCCACGCCCCGACCGGCTGCTCGGCGCTGAGCGTGATTTTCCAGGCCAGCCCGACCGGCCCTTCGGCATAGACCACGAGGCTGGTCTGCGGAGCGGACGACAGCGCGCCTGTCGCGCCCGTTGCCGCCCGCGCCGTGGCTAGAGCCGTGTCGGCGGAGATGCGCGGCGTGGTGTCGATCTGCGGCAGATTGGCCTTGTAGCCGCTGACCACGAGCTGCACGCCGTTACCGCGATCGAGGCCGACGTTGAGCGCCGCGCCTTCGACGGGCACGCCGTTCACGGTCTGCTGGAAATGCACGTGCGTGCCGCCCAGCGAGGCGACCGTTCTACCGTCGCGCAGATCGGCGAGACTGGCCTTGAGCTGATAGCGGCTGCTGTTGGCCTGAAGATACGCGCGGGCTGCCGCGCGCGCCTTGTCGTTGCCGCCGGGCGCGGCGAAGCTGATCGAGGTGAGCGAGAAGAGAACGGCGAGGACCAGACAGAGCGCAGCGGCGCGTCTAAGCGAGTGGGACATGGGGGCATCTCCTTGCTGTACAGGGTGCTGCGGCGATCATCAAGCACGGTACGGGAAAAGGTGGGCGCGTGCAGCGGATTTGCACGGTGCTGCACGCGCCTCTAGTTTAACCGATCTTTGATCGTTCGTGAAGGGGCTTATTGGCTGAACTGGAAGTTCGCGCGATGCTCGGTGCCGTCGTCCAGTCTGACGATCAACTGGCGGCAGGTTCCGGCCCACGATTTACTGGTCTTCCAGATGTAGGTGTACTGGTCCGTGCTGGCGTCGTAGCTCAGGCCGCTGCCGCCTGCCGTGCTCGTCTCCTCCACGCCATCGACCGGAGCCGTCGCGTCGCATGGGATCTGCTGCGACTTGGGATAGCCCGCCGCGAGGATGCTCAAGCCCTGGTCGCCGCTCAGGCTGAACTTGACCGGCACGCCGCTGCCCGCCTTGAGCAGGTTGAGCGTCGGCAGGTTGTCGATCGGCTGGAAGAAGCCGCTGAACGCATAGATCACGGCAACCTGGAAGCTCCCGCTGCCAACGCTGCCGAAGGGATCGGTCACGCGAACGGTGACGGTGTAGCTGCCGACGCTGGCATAGCTGTGGTTGAGCGTGCCGAGCGCTCCCGGCGCGGCTGCGCTGAACGTCGTGTGCGCAGAGCCGTCGCCCCAGTCCACATCGACGCTCCACGGCCCCGCGCCCGGGTCAGCGAACGATCCGAGATTGAAGGCAGCGTCCGCGCCCTTGATCGTCGTCTGATCGGCCAGGCCGGTGATCGTCGGCGCTGTGTTCAGCGCGAAGCGCGTCACCTGCGGATCGTGATCGCTGGCCTGGTTAGCAAACTCGGAGTTGACGTGAACTACGTCGTGAACGAAGGACGTGTTGAACAGATTGCTGCTGACCAGGATATGATCGAGCGTCTGAGAGTTGCCCTCGAAGACATAGCTGTACCGCTCGTTCTGCGGCAGCGCCTCGATCAGATCGTGGAGCGCGCCACCCTTGAGGATATTGACCACCTCGGAGAACTCGAAGTCATTGATGTCGCCGGCGACGACGATCCTGGCGTTCGGATCGGCAGCCAGGATCTGATCGACAAAATCGTTGACGATCTGCGCCTGCTGCTTGCGCTGCACCTCAGAGTTGCGCGTCGGCGGCTGGAAGCGACCGAAGAGCGGTTGATCGCCGCCTTTCGAGTTGAAGTGATTGGCGATCACGAACACGCTTTGCCCGTCGTAGCGGAACTCGCCCGCCAGCGGCTTGCGGCTGGTGTTGAACGCGGTGTTGGTCGGATCGATCCGGCCAGGACTGGCCGAAAGCTCCGGCCCGCTCGTGCCCTGCACAATCGTCGTGGCCGTGGTCGAGCCGCCGCCCGGACGATCGACGAAGCTCACGCCGCGATCGGTGCGGAACAGGAAGCCGACGCGGATGTTGCCGCCGGGCTCGCCGCCATCCTGATCGTCGACCGGATTGATGTCGCGGAACTGGTAGGTCGGGCCACCCGCGCGCTCGATCGCCGCGATCAGCAGGTTGTACGTCTCGCTGGCATCCACGACCGCATCGTTGGTCGCGCCGTTGTTATCCTGCACTTCTTCGACGGCGATAATATCGGGCGACTGAAGATTGTTGACGATCAGGCTTGCCAGCGTGTCGAACTTGGCCGGGCCGTCGCTCGGATCGAGGTTTTCGACGTTGAAGCTAGCGACCGCAAGCTGGCCGGAAGCGGCAGGCGCGGTTGTCTCCGGGGCCAGACCGCCTGAGACGGTGGTCAGCGCGCCCGTCACCTGAAGCTTGAAGTTGCCGAAGCTGTAGTCGATCACGCCCGTGACCGGCGTGCTGAAGTGATCGCCGACGTTGGCCTGCGGCGTCGCCACGATCGAGTCGTCGAGGATGATCCGCTCAGGGTTGAAGTCGGTCGGGCGGATGATGATGCCGCCGCGCGGCGTGCGCAGCGCAGCATTCGCGCCGTCATCGCCCAGCACCGGGATCTCGCCGAAGCTGTTGCTCGGCCCGACGACGACCGCGTTGTTGACCTGCACGAGCATCGATTCGAGGCTCTCGTAGAAGTCGATGCCATCGCTGGCGGGATCGAAGGTTCCGCTGGTTTCGACATCGCCGGTCGCGTCATCCTCGATCACCGTCGCGGGCGGAATGCGTCCGCCGTTGCCGATGATCGTCGCGGCGGGCAGCACGTTGCCGCTGGAGGTCACGATCACGCTTGTGTTAGACGAGCTGATCTGCGTGGTGGTCAGGTTGGTAGTGCCGCCGCTGCCGCCGGGCCGGAACTCGCTGACGCGACCGCTGACCGTTACCGCATCGCCGACGTTGGCGGTCGGCGCGGCGCTGGTGAAGACAAAGATCGCCTCAGAGGTCGCATCGTCTGTGTCGGCCTGGGCGTCTTGCATGTAGAAGCCGTTGGAGCGCCTGACGGTGACAATGCCCGGCACGTTCGAGACGGTCTGGCCGATCCTGGGCGAGATGTGGCTGGTGCCCTGGATGTCGCGAATGCGCGTCGTCGGCACTGGCGACGGGCTGGGCGACGGGCTTGGTGAGGGCGATGGGCTCGGCGACGGGCCGATCGTATAGCTTCCCAGGCCGTCGAACGTATCGAGGGCGAAGCCGTCCCACTCAACACCAGGATCGAACAGGTCGGCGGCGTTGGTATCGCCAGCCGTCACGCTGGCTTTCCGGCGCAGCGTGTTGTCGGCGGTGCTGGTGAGGCCGGTTCCCCACTCCGCGCCGGGATCGAAGCCGATCTGCCCGATCGAGTCAACGATCGTGGTGCCTTTGCGCAGCGTAATCGCATCGTCGCCATTGAACCAGCCGGAGCCATTGGTCTGATCGGCCTGGGCAAGAATCGCTGCGCTGGCGGTGGCCTGGGCGAGAACGAATACATCGCCGCTGACGACTGTGCCGCTGAGGTTAATCGTCAGTCCAGGCGCGGCGCTGCCGTTGAAAAACATTTGAACGGAGTAGCCGCCGGCTGCGAGATCGACCGCTGATCCGGTTCCGTTATAGATTTCGAGCGCTTTGTTGTTGCTCGAGCCCTCGATATACTCAGAAAAGAAGAGTTCTGTTGGTGTTGCCGCAGCCGCCGACTGGGTGCCAGCGGTGATCAGGGTCACGAGCATCGCGCATACGACGACGAGGCTCAACGGATACCATCCGTGCCGACGAGTCATAATCCTTCCTTTCCCCAGCGGGGATCGCCTTCCACAGCGATAGTATGATCGTGAGTGTGTAGGGGTAGTTCATGCTCCTGTCGGCGGAGGCGCCGCGCAGGTCCACATGTGTCAGAGTGCAATCAAGGAATTAGGATGAAGTGCCGACGAGGACTATATTATAACGAAAAATCGAGCTTTTGGGGAGTATTATTCGGCAAAAATACGTATCCTGTACTCATAAACCGGACTTTGTTGGCTCTATGCCAGCGATGTCCTGTGGGCATGAATCCAATGCCCGCCATCCGAGGCGGGCCTGAGCTATCCGCTGCTCCGGCAGGCTGTGGGGCTATACGGCGTCGGCGCTGGCTGCGGCTGGCGGCACGCCATCTTTGTCCATAAACGACGGCGAATGAATATCGAAGGCGTCGGCGAGGCGCACGAAGAGATTGAACAAGGCTCCATCGTAGACCGCCTCGGCAATCTGGGCGTCATTCCATCCAGCATCGCGCAGCGATCGCCTTGCAACTGCGAGAGCCATGTGTGGCTGGTCAGTCAATAATGGTACTTATTGAGCGCCGCGACGTACGAGGCGATCATCTCGTGCTGTGCGCGCGTGAGCGTATCGCCGGGCGTGGCGTGCCTTTTGGGCGGCGCTTGGGGTACGGGCCTGAACGCGAAACGACGAACCTGCTATAATCTCGCCCGTGAATGAAGTGAGAGTGTAGCTATGACTTTTCCTCTACGCCGCGTGGCCGCGACGATCGCCGGGAAAGCGGCGATGCAGCTCAGCCGACGGCTTGGCACTGGCGGCGGCACCCAGCTGCCGGGCGTGGTCGCGCGTCGTGTCGCGCCTGCCGTGCTCCACGATCTCGCCTCGGCGCTGCCGCGCGGCGTGGTGCTAGTGACGGGCACCAACGGCAAAACAACCACGGCGCGGATGCTGGCCGCGATCTTAAAGACCGACGGGCTGCGGCTGCTGCATAATCGGGCAGGCGCAAACCTGATCACCGGCCTGACGGCAACTGCGGTGGCCGGGGCGGATCTGTGGGGGCGTCCCCGCGCCGACATCGGGCTGTTCGAGACTGACGAGGCGCATCTTCCGGCGGCGATCCGCGAGACACAGCCGCGCGTGGTGCTGATGCTCAACCTTTTCCGCGATCAGCTTGACCGCTATGGCGAGGTCGATACGATCGCCAGGAAATGGCAGGCCGCGCTCGAAACGCTGCCGCCGACATCAACCGTCGTGCTCAACGCCGACGATCCGGCGATTGCGTATCTCGGCGAGAGTCTGCGCTGCAAGGTACGCTACTTCGGCCTGCAAGATCTGCGCTACGGCATCGGTGGCGTGCAGCACATGGCCGACTCGCAGTTTTGTCGGCGCTGCGGCACGGCCTATGTCTACAATCCGGCCTTCTACGGCCACATCGGCCATTACCGCTGTCCCAACTGCGGCCTGCAACGGCCCACGCCCAACGTGCGCCTTGAGCGGCTGACGCTGAAGGGCATTACCGGCGCGCATCTGGTGATCGCCGACGACGAGGGCGGCTTCGACGTGCAGTTGCCCGTGCCCGGTCTGTACAACGCGCTCAACGCGCTGGCTGCCGCCGCCGCTGCGCTGGCGCTGGATGTTCCGCCCGCCGGGATTCGGAACGCGCTTGAGGGCTTTACCGCCGCGTTCGGGCGGATCGAGCGCATTCCGATCGCGGGCCGCGATGTGCTGATGGCGCTGATCAAAAATCCGGTGGGGGCCAGCGAGACGGTGCGCATGCTGGTGACGCGCGATTCAGCCTCAGAAACCGAGTCCGCGCCTGCCGATCTCTACCTGCTGATCGTGATCAACGATAAGATCGCCGACGGCACCGATGTTTCATGGCTGTGGGACGCCGACTTCGAGCAGCTGGCGGGCCGCGTGGCGCATGTGGTGGTCAGCGGCACGCGCGCGGCGGATATGGCCGTTCGTCTCAAGTACGCGGGCGTTCCACACGCATGCATCGAGCAGGAGCCGAATCTAGGCCGTGCCCTCGATCGCGTGCTGGCGGCTAGCCCTGCCGAGCAGCCGCTCTACCTCCTCCCAACCTACACGGCGATGCTTGAGCTGCGCGAGGAGCTGGTGCAGCGTGGCCTGGTCAAGCCGTTTTGGGAAGACTGACGGAGAACAAGGGAACAAGGGAACAAGGCAAACTTGAAACTTGAAACTTGAAACTCTGATCTTTGAACTTTGAACTCGGTAATGGTATACTCGCCTGCCGATGACACCTACCAAACGCTCATTCGATCTGCGCACGGCCCTGGTGATCGGCGCTGGGACGGCGCTCGGCGTCGCCTGGGCATTCTTCAACCTGTACCGGGCTGGCGGTTCGGGCGCGGCAGGCGCTACCACGCCCCTGGTCTGGGTCGTCTTTGCGATCCCGTTTTTCGCCTTCTGGGGCTGGCTGCTGGCGCGGCGCGATGAGGGCTGGCTGGCGGCGTTTGTCTGCTTCTGCATCTATTTCTTTTCGATCTTCGTGGGCGCGCGTATCGAGCAACTGCTGCTGGGCGCGGCGTCGGCGGCGGCGAGCGGACACGCGCTCTACTTTCGGCTGACGCCAGCGGTCCAGCTAATCGCCTGTGTGGTCGTCATCCTTCAGCGCGCCGGTAGCCGTGGTACAATGCATTCAGCCACGGATCGCTAGCTCGCTTGATACGCTCACACATCGGAGGGAGAGGCTTTAATGGACGACCGCAGCTCGGCGCACCTGCGGGTGCGTAGCCGCCTGGAAGCCGGCGAGCGTGCTCGTCTTTCGCCTCTCGCCGCGTTGAGCGCCAACGCCCGGCGCGACTATCCCGACGACGAATCGCCGATCCGCACCAACTTTCAGCGCGACCGCGATCGGATTTTACATAGTAAAGCATTTCGGCGTCTCAAACATAAGACGCAGGTCTTTATCGCGCCCGAAGGCGATCACTACCGGACGCGGCTGACGCATACGCTGGAGGTGACGCAGATCGCGCGCACCATCGCTCGCGGCCTGTCGCTCAACGAAGATCTGGTCGAGGCGATCGGCCTGGGCCACGACATCGGTCACGCGCCCTTTGGACACGCGGGCGAAACCGGCCTATCCCGCGCGCTTGGCCGCGCGTTTCGGCACAACGAGCAGAGCCGCCGGATCATCGAGGTGCTGGAGCGCGACGGCGCGGGCCTGAACCTGACAATCGAGGTGCGCGACGGCATCGCCAAGCACTCCAAGGCCCGCCGCGACATCGCCGCGACCGCCTGGGGCGTTGCCAGCACGCTTGAGGGGCAGATCATCAAGCTGGCCGATAGCATCGCCTACATCAACCACGACATCGACGACGCGCTG